>JAVVFR010000097.1:0-6289 GCA_032250595.1 Bacteroidales bacterium
TGATGATCTTTTCAACATCATTTTTAAATCCCATATCAAACATGCGGTCTGCTTCATCGAGGACAAGAGTTTCTATATTATCCAATTTCAATGTTTTTCGTGCAAGATGGTCAAGCAGCCTGCCTGGTGTTCCCACCACAACATCTGCGGTCTTCAATGCCTTGATCTGCGGATTGATACCTATACCCCCATAGACTGCAACAACCTCCAGAGGTCTGTATTTTGAAAACTGTCTGAGACTGCTTGCGACCTGCTCAGCCAGTTCCCTGGTAGGGGTCAGGACCAAAGCCTGGACACCATTTCCTTTGATAGAGTTCTGCAATATACCTATTGCGAACGCGAGCGTTTTTCCTGAACCTGTAGATGAGCCGGCTATAACATCGTTTCCTGCAAGGATCAGGGGAATAGCTTTTTCCTGTATCTCTGTAGGATTTTCAAATCTCTGTTCAACAATTGACTTTAAAATAGGCTTCGTAATGCCTAATTTTCTAAAACTTTCCATAGTAATACGTTCCATGATTTTTCAAAAAAAAGCATTTTATTGGCTTTTTATTGGTAATTTCGCTGAATATATAATAAAACAATTAAGAGCCATTAGACAACTTATGATAATTAAGATCAATTTACACTTAAAAGTTATTGAGCTCCTGTAATGATGGATGCAGCCTTATACTTTTGCCTGGTTCATGGTAACAAAACTGCAATTCTCCAGTATGACACCTGATTTTTTTTCTATAGGTCTTTGATTATATCCAAGCGATAAGATACATTTTAGTCATTTTCTAGATTATTTGACGAGTGGCTTCCAGTACATGTTGCCTCTGTAAATCTCACCGGATGACAGCGAATGCATGAAAGACGGTGTTCGGTGCCTGCACCTATGTGTTCGCCAATATATTTATGCCTGAAATTGGCTGGCTTGAAACCCCTGATGGAATGGCATTGAACACAATCTGTGTCCATGCCGGCATGGTTCGAAGGAGGTTCATGACAATCTACACACATTGAAGCAATCCCTTCAAAAATTGCATCAATATGACACTGATCACATGATAGATGCTGATGTTTTTCTATCAATGGAAACTTCGAATGGTCGAAATTTGCTGGTTTCCAGCCTGTTAAATTATGGCACATCTCACAATTGTCCGCTATCTCCACGCTGTGGTTGGCAGGCACTTTGTGGCAAAATTCACAATTCCGGTCTGTATCTGTGTAATTATCATTCCGATGACATTTTTTACAATTCAATCCTCCATGCACTCCAACAAGTTCGAAATCGGAATGCTTTTTGTGGCATGTATCACATTGATCCAGTGTCATGACACGTGCCTGACCTGACAGGTTATGAACGAGATGATCATGGCAATCGACACACAATACGTTTTTGTCCATGTGCAAGGAATGTTTTGCATCAACGGTATAATCAGTGAGATCGCGGGTTTCAGGATGGCATGCAAGGCATTGATCATTTGTTACCCGATGGTTAATCTGGATAGGAATCTCATAATTACCGGAAAAATGTGCAACGAATTGCTCTGCGCCACGCATATTATTATCTATTAAACCACGCAGTCCCTTCGGAGTGGCAATCAATACAAACTGCCTTTGTGCCATGCGTAGAGGATTGCCAGGATTTGTAGTTAAAATTCATTTCATGGCAGGAATTACAGAACCAGGGTTGTCTGTCCGCCAGTTGTAAACCCACAGAACCAATCAGAAATATGATTGCCAATAGAATTACCAAGGTCTTTTTTCCCACTGCCATAATAATCAAAACGATTCACAAATATTTAAAACATCTTTATTTCAATAGGATCATATTCTTGTACGGCTGTAACAGTTCATTCCCCTGGGTGGAAATCCATCCCTTATCTGATCGAAGGATATTTGAGTCTATTAAAATGTGTTAGGGCAGGACACTATGAGACCACCCTCGATGGAATAATGCTTATATACCATATACTATATAATAACAAATAGGATTTATAAAGGGGGTTAGATAAATGGATATTTTATGGACAATAGCTGTGATTCTCCTGATTCTATGGCTACTGGGAGTGGTTAGTTCGGTAACGATATATGGATTTATCCATGTATTGTTGGTAATAGCCATAATAGTAATACTGATCAGAGTTATTCGGGGAAGAAAACCGATATAATGAGCCAGATAAGAAAGCAACGTAACGTTAAGTCATACGGTATTTAATAGCGTTGATAGAATAGGTAATGGTTGTACCGAGTTTGATGTTTCAATAGACTTGCCAACTACACCCAAGATAGGTGAAACGCAACAAGAAATAATTAAAATAGGTAAATAATTTATGCCGTTGAGAAAAATTTTTCCACAAAAGCATCGAAAAAAGTGATTGACTACATCAAAGAGATTTATTCAAAAAATTGGGAATTACTCGAGGCTGGCTTAACTCCTGAAACAAATAATGTCATGGAACAGTTATTCTCCATGATAAATGATTTTGTCAATCAAGTGCGATCATTTAAAACAATTACTGGGCTAGCTAATTTTTGCTATAATCTGTTTGCATTCATGAATAACAGAAGGTTTAATACGGGTAAATGGAAAGGTTTTTCGCCATTGGATAGAGCCAGAAAAAATTATGGATAATAGCAAAGATATTCTATAAAGTAATAGGTGATTAGTGATAACTATCACATTATTTTCAATTTTTAATGAGTTTTAAAGTACTTTTCACATGAAAACCCAATCGTTGGGGAGAACATACAAAAAAATCAGGAATTTTAAATGTGATTTATCTGTGATTTGTGGCTGCCAGATGAAAATAAAAAGTATCTTAATAAGGGTGCCTAGGAAACTGGAAAATAAATGATGCATATATTATCTATCCCGCAAATCACGAACCCTGTTTTGAAAAACGAGGCATCCCGACGCGGGTGCATGAGGTTCTTCCGTTTATTTGTTGCTTTGGCTTGTAAAGATGAGGGGCACTTAATCAGTAAATGGAAGTCTCCGGTGCTTCTTCGATCAGGAATAACATTGTAGAATATTTCAGAAGGGCGGGCTTCAATGTTTATCGTTTATGTCCCTTCACAACAAGGTTCACTTTTTTTTTCAATAAATAGCTGTGAAGCAGCAATTAGCCCGGCTTTAATAATCATGTCAGCTGAGATCACTTCAAATACCTGTCCTTCCACTTCAACAGTCCTACACTCGTGAGGGCCGCAAACATCACAGCAAGGGCTGTGTCCAACCTCTCCCTCAATCCAATCTTCTAACAACCGGCTATTAATCCAAATTCGATTTGACTGTAAAGAATCTTTTTTGAACTCCGAAACAGGAAGTTCTTCTTTTTCTAACACGATTTCAATTCCTAATGGAGCGAGGGATTGCCTGAGAGCGGAGACTGCCTTGTCAAGTTCTTTCTCAGTTGATCCACATCTTGGACATGTTTCTCCCTCAGATATCAATCGTTGCCATTTAATTTTCATGATCTTCTTGTTAGTGCTTGCGTCTTGTTCAAAAGTGGTGCATCCACAGCCTTTTTGCCTTTGTGTTTTTTTCATGTACATTTTATTGTCTTCTTTCGGGCTTTTGGAAATCATTTATATCCCTCAAAATTGTTAAAAAATACGTGCCTAACTTTAGCACCATATATGTTGTTTTGGCTCATGAAGCTTAGCGGATGCACACAATCCCTATCACCTGCAATAACTATCCTCGTACTGACAGTACAAGGTCTTACTATATTTAAACAAAACGATTTGTTCCAATCCTTAAGGTCCCGGAATTCCTACCGCTAAAATCAGACCCCAGCCCCTCACTAGCCTTCACCATCCGCACCACTTCGCTATTATACGGCGTCTCATTCCCATCCTATTCACCCAGCTTATCTAAAATCATCCAGGTCAAAAACGAAAAAACCCCTTTCACGCAAAAGAGACTTCTCGGAAATCGTCTTAGCTATCAATCCAAAATGGTCCTTTCGAACATCATTGTTCCAATCAATAAACGTAGATTTTTCCTGTACATCAAAAAGCACATCCTCCGCCTGATTCAAACTCAGATCTTTCCATTTACATTCAACAAAAAGTATCTCTTTCGAATCAGAATTCAAAGCAACAATATCTATCTCATACGTATTTTTTCCTTTTGGAGCGCCTTTTATTTTTCCCCACTGCCTCCCAATCGTGTCATATTCAAAAGGGATGTTCTTTTTTTCAATGAGAAATTCCCGGGAAATAATCTCAAATCTTTTGCCAATATGATTGTTAATATTTCTTTTCGCATTTTCTACAAACCTTGGACTTCGTCTTTTATAATCCGAGATGTTCTTATAAAAGAATCGGAACCAAAAATCCATAAGAGGATAATCTATAAATAACAACTTTTTATTGCCTATAACCTGTTCTTCATAATTGAGAATATTAAAATAATGCACAAGTTCATAAATCTGGCGTGTCAGGTCGGTCTCCTTTTTCCTTAAAAATGAAGCAATCTCACTGACCCTTGTACATCCACTTGCAACAGCCGTAAGAATATCATAATATACGCCACTTCTTTTCCCGAATTCCAAAGACAAAATTGACATCACTTCATCTTCAAAAATTGCATCATCCACAAAGAAAAATCGATCTAAAATGTTATCAAAAGACGCATCACGTACATTTTCATCTTCAACAGCAACATAATACCGTGGATACCCTCCGGCAACCGCATATAATTTAATGATATCTGAAAGTTCAGTAATTCCACATTCTCCACACATATCAATACTATTTTCCAGGGACAGGGGTTTCAAATGCATATGTCTCTTTATTCTGCCATACAGTGGCTGTTTTAAGTCTAAAAATAATTCTTTTATAAGTCCTGTTGTGGAACCTGAAAAAATGAAAAGAATGCCTTTTTTACCCTCATTCAGGTCAATATATTTCTGCAAAGTTCCAAATACCGATCTATCCACATATAAGAAATTCTGAAACTCATCAAAAGCAACAATGCCTTTAAACCTTTCAAATAAGACTCTGAAAAAATCATCCCAACTGCTTAATTTCTCAAGTTCGTTGATGATTTTTTCATTTCTGAGATATGTCTCGTATTCATCCAGGAGACTTAAACTTGTTTTATCCTTGTTCACGAAAAAATACATATCAGTATCCTTCATACATTCAAGCATCAATCTTGTTTTACCGACACGCCTTAAGCCCCATATCGCTACCGAAAATAACTTCCTTTTTGATAATGTCCTGATATCATCAAGAATTTCGGTTTCTTTTTCACGATTTACAAATCTCATTTATATTCACTTACTGAATAATTCAGTTACTGCATTACTTAAATCTTTCGCCATTTAACTCGAACCCATTGTCCATACCTATTATTCTTCACCATACTGGAACAAATAATCGAATGCATCCCAGGCCTTACAACAACCACAGGAAGCACAATAATCAGGGCATCGCTCACCCCAGTATTCTTTTACCCATTGTTCAAGCACATCTTTTAATCCGGACATTTCATTGACGCTCCAACGTACTGGTTGCTGTAAAGAATCACAATATTCTCCAGCCTTATACAGGATCTCCTCAGTATCAATCAGACCCCAGCCACTCCCTGGCCTTCACCATCCGCACCACAGCACTATTATACGGCGTCTCAATCCCGTGCTCCTCACCCAGCCTCACCACAGCCCCGTTGATATAATCGATCTCGGTCCGCCTGCCCCTCACAATATCCTGCAGCATGGACGAGCGGTGCTCCCGGGTCGGAGGCAGTTTACGCTCCCACAATATCTGCAAAAACTCCTGCGGCGAGACCAGTCCCAGGTCAATACCCTCGGCCAATGCCACGGTAAACGCCTCTGATATCATCTGCTCGACAAGCCATCTTGTATGGGGGTTGTCAGCGATGCGGCCGTATGGCACCTGGAACAGGGCTGACAGGGGGTTCAATGCAATATTGTACAGCGCCTTGTGCCAGATATCCCGCATGATATTATCAGATACCAGGGTGGGTATGCCCGCACCATCCAGCATCCGGGCCGCAGCCTCCACCCTGGGAGCGGGAAGCCCGTCCAGCTCCCCAATCAATGTCTCGGACGCTATCACCGTCACCTCAACGCTGCCCGGTCCTGTCATGACCGCCCCAAAGATGGCCATGCCCCCCACCGTCCTGTCCCTGCCCACAATACCGGCCAGGGTTTCCACATTGCCCAGCCCGTTCTGCATGGATATCACCATGGTGTCCGGCCCGACCAGAGTGAGAACCTCCCGGGCAGCCAGGGCCGTATCAAAGGACTTGACTGTTATGAACACC
>JAVVFR010000098.1:0-6239 GCA_032250595.1 Bacteroidales bacterium
GCATACCGAAGCTACAGAGGGGCTTATAAGCAGTTTTATGTTGCCTATGGTGGAGGCAGGTGTTGATCAGATTGTGCTCGGTTGTACTCACTATCCTTTTCTTATCCCGGTCATCAAAAAAATTGCACCCCCCGGCCTCACTATTCACGACCCTTCACCCGCTGTGGCACGACAAGCCCATCGTTTGCTCGAAAGCCATGAAATAAAGGCAGCATCGTTATTGCCTGATCACCGGTTTATCACCAGTGGCTCGGAAATGAGGTTAAGGAAAATGTTGGAACACTTAAATATTATGAACCCAACAGTTACGAAGGTAGCGCCTTTTTAATAGGTCTTGGTTACCAGTTCATTCACCATAAGAATAAAATCGGCTTTTGAGAGCGCTGCACTGTCAGGTGTGTTGATATCTGCTTCTTCAACAGTAGTGATCGTTACTATTTTTAGTTTGGGGTTTTGTTGTTGCAAATACCAGACAATGCCTTCATGATTATCGGAATGATAGCTACCGTTAAAATGCAGCAACCGGCTGCCGGGTAAAAGGTTCTCAGCAATAAAATGGGCCATGGTAGCATCTTTTATCGCTTGTGCCTTTGGAAGGTTCAAATTGGCATGGTTGGAGGGGCGCATCATGTCAAGCATATTTTTATAACAAGCTAGTTCCGGGTCGTAAGATACCGGTAGCGGCGCAATAAATTTCTTAGCTTCATCACTAAGGCTGTCAAGGGCTTCGAAACCTTTGCTGTGAACCAGTGAGGCATAACGTCGGGGGATATTTGTTGCGATAAACCTAAGCCCGTTATCTTTAGCAAAGGTGACAAAGGGTTTGTAGTCGGTCTTGTAATTATTCCATAGTCTGGCTTCATTCTCAAAGCTGCGTTCGGTGATTACTCCCTTCAGATATTCATCCATCAGCAACTGATTGTCGGATTCAAACATATCTGCTCCCATGATTAGTGTGGAGCTGTCGTGGGTATAGAGGCTCTTTGCCAGCTCAATCTGAAGCCAGTGCGCTATAGCATTGTTATGCAGCTCCCCGAAGAAGATAATATCGGCTTCCAGCAGTGCTGTTACCATTTCATCAAAAGGGGTCTCTGTTCCATCAGAACGATAGAGTTTGTAAGCGGGTTTTGCCGGTTGCATCGACAAAAAGATGCCGGAGAGCAGCATTAGTGCTACCACATTGATCCAGGGTGTTTTCATAATTATCATATTTTAATAAGTTGTTAAACGGTATGTGTAATACATAACAGATGGTTAAAAAGAATGTTGATTTCAGGCATAATAATTTTCACATCTTCAGATATTTCTCACTAAAAGAGAGCGGCATCAGGCTCTGTATTGAGGTGAACCTAAGCGTTTTTTCCTTTCCGGCGCAGAGCATTACGATAGGTTTTTCTCCCGACTGCTCCACTTCGAGCAATACCTGCCTGCAGTTACCGCAAGGGGTAACCGGATCGGTAATCGTTCCATTGGCAGTGGAAGCGACAATAGCGATCATCACAATCGCTGTGCCGGGATAGTTGGCCCTGGCATAAGCTATCGCTACCTGTTCAGCACATATAGATGATGGAAAGGCTGCATTCTCCTGGTTATTGCCAGTAATGGTCAAGCCGTTGGTAAGCCTTACTGCTGCCCCTACCTTGAAACCACTGTATGGTGCATAGGCATTGCCTGCGGCCAGTTCAGCTTGCTCAACAAGCTCTTTTTCATGGCTGTCAAGCATTATCCGGGTTGGGATAAGGTGATAAATGACCGTTAATCTCTTTTCCATATATTTTTAATGTAGTGTTTACTGTGGTCTTAATATACAATAATTATTTTAGAACCTTATGGTTGTTTCTCTTCCTTTCTCAGGAATAAAAAGGCATAGAAAAACGAAAAGAATGTTGCCCCTACCTGTGATTCAAGTGTGTCTTCAGTAATCATCGAGAGCATTGCAATGAGTATGAAAATCATCGGGATAAAGGCGTTATATTTTTTCGACCTATAGACAGGAAAGATGATGGCAAACAGAAAGATGATAAGCCCGACAATACCGAAAGCGATCGCAATAGCATAATATTGATTATGCGATCGTAGTTTTGACCCTGCCAGAGGTGAAGAAGCATTTTCCAATTGGGTTGAAAAGGCGTTTTTAATATCTCCTGTGCCTACACCGAACCACATATTCTCAGCAATAATTGCTCGTGCATTGCTCCACAACTCTATGCGTTGCAGTAGTGAGTTGCCGGCAGGGTTGTTGTTTTGCAGATAATTCCAGTATTCATGTTTGAGCTGGTCTAACCTCGGTTTGATAGAGAGTTTGTTATTATAGCGGTAGTTGGTAGAGCCAGCTTCAATATTTTTTATATCTTCTTCCGAAAGTGCTTGCACCCCTTCAGCGTCTTTCCGCAGCCCTTTGGAAGAGAGATAACGGATGAGCACATCACTGATAGGGTATCCGTTTAGAATAGTAGTGTCGTAAGCTAAAGCACTTCGTTGGTTCCATGCCTCCTCCAACTCCTCCTCACAGATATATATCCATACCAGGTGACCGTTCTCGTTTATGGGCCCTGAAGTGTCATGGGAATAACAATTCCCTTGCGGTGTATAGAATTCAAGTGATTTTGTCTGTTGAGAAATATCAGGATGAAGCTCTTTCATAAAACCGGTTATAAAGATAACCACTACCACGACATACAAAACAATAAACAATGATGTGATAATCCTGAAAATAGTATTTTTATAACATATGATGGCATAGATCAAGACAAAAGGGACAAGAATGGCAAACAGTATAATGCCTGTAAGTGCTTCCAAAATAAATAGGTAGGTGATCAGCATGAGGAGAATAAGACCCAACAACCATCGGTATTTTTGTTTCATCTCTTTACTAAAAATGGCATGTCCGGTAATAAGCACTGCCAGGCATATCATAAGTGAAAGTCTGATATGTGAGATAAAAGGCGACAGTTGCCGTGTTTCGGAAGGGTTTTGTGTAAATAATATCCAGCATGATACTACACCTGATGCTATAACGGCACCAACGAAGAATATTAAGACTTTATTGATATCCTTTTGGTTTATTCTTGGACCTGTTGCCAGTAAAACAGGAAGGACAAAAAGCGGTGCTTTAATCCTTAGGTCTTTCATGGCATAGGTAGTGTCGGAAGAGTAGAAAAACCCTGCCACATGCATGAGGTATATCATTAAGAAAACCAACAGGGGCCAATTATTAATAAAGAGGATCCATTTTTTCTTAAAATCACCTGAGAGCAACCAGCCAACAGCAAGGATGATCTCTCCAAATGTAATCAGTGTCCTTGATAAAGGCAATCCAACAGCAATGAAGAAGAGTCCTGTAAGGAAAATATGATATGGTGTTGCTTTTACTTTCCGCATGGCACTTTTTACTTGTTATTTTGAGGTATATCCTCCTGCCAGCAACGACATTGTTGTGGTGCTGTTTAAAATAATTTTTATACTTTCATCAATCTCTTTTTCATGGCTGAGGGTAGCAATGATATGCCCCTTTTCATAATAGTACCTGTAAACGATCTCTTTTAAGAGCAAATTTTGTATCTCTTCTTTATGTCGTTCAATATCATTGGCTTTTTCTGTAGCAACGGCGTTGTTAAGATGTTCAATCTGAGGTTTTATCAAATTATAATAGGCCTCTTCTTTAGCGGTCTCTGTAATTTGCGAAAGCAGCTTCTCTGTTTTTGTTTGGTAGGAGTAATCCTTTTGTTTGATAAACAGGAGAAAGTCATTCCATATATGTTGGTTGATAGAGAATTTATCCGGAGGATCGATTGCAGTGTTGTTGTTTCGGAACAGCGTAGCAAAGTCGAACAGCAGATGCTGTTCAGTTAGGGCAGATGCAATATTGCTCATGGGAGGTTTCTCTACTTCTATATCAGGGGCGATTCCTCTGCCTTCGTATACCGGTCTTTGGTTTCTGGTAGTATATTTTTTCAGCAGGCTGTCGGGTGGTTGGTTATGTTGATTATTCTTAAAATACTCGATGGCCTGAATACATCTTCCACTAGGGATATAATATTTGGCTACAGTAACTTTCAGTTGTGCGTTATAGGTAAGTGGCACAATGTTTTGCACCAGTCCTTTGCCAAAGGAGGGCTGTCCGATCACCACTGCCCTGTCAAGGTCTTGCAATGCACCGGCAACGATTTCTGATGCCGAGGCACTTTTTCTGTCGATAAGGATAATTAATGGCACCGACAGGTCTATTGGAGATGCAGTAGTTTGGTAAGTGATATTCCTTTTAGCTATTCTTCCCCTGGTGCTGACTACCGGTTCATTTTGGTTTACGAAGAAGTTAACGATTTTCACTGCCTCCATCAGCAGTCCGCCACCATTGCCCCGCAAATCGATGATAAGGCCATTGAGGGAATGTTTTTCTCTCAGGGTAAGCCATGATTTTTTTATATCGGCGGAAGCTGTTTGTGTGAAACTGTTTAGTTTGATGTAGGCTATATCATTGGATAGCATGTCATAGTAAGGAATGTTACCGGGTTTGATATCGACACGTGCGATTTTCTTGGTATAGATTTTTTCTGATACCGGATTTTTCATAGTGAAAGAGATCGATGTGCCTGACTGACCATTGATAAGGGTGTTAACATCATTTTCACTCTTTCCGGTGAGCATGTGGCCGTCGATATCGAGGATGATATCACCGATTATTATACCCGCTTTATGAGCAGGTGCATCTTCTATCAATTCATATACTTCGAAATGGTCATCCCGTTTACGTATTGTCATGCCAACACCACCCAGCTGCGCCGCTGTCATATACCTGTAATCCTCTACATGTGCTTCAGGGATATAAACAGTATAAGGGTCTAAAGAAGACAACATGGCATCGATGGCCTCTTTTGTCAGAGCACCGGGATTGATCTCTTCCGCATAATTTGAGTTTAACTGTTTGAAAAGGGTAGCAAAAATATCGAGGTTCTTCGATATCTCAAAATCATGGTCTTTGACGGCACCTGCGAAAATAACAGCTATCAGGAGTATCAGAGGGATCAATGTATTTTTAAGTAAGTCTTTTTTCAGCTGCATAGGAATGATATTTTATGGTACAGGGTCGTAACCGCTTCCTCCCCAAGGACCACAGGAGAGGAAACGTTTTAAAGTTAACCAGCCACCTTTGAAAGGGCCGTGTTTGGTGATAGCCTCTATCCCGTATTGTGAACAGGTAGGAGTATACCGGCACGAAGGCATCAGATAAGGTGATATGGCATTCTGATAGATCCTGATGAGAAAAATAAATAAAGATGATACTATTTTTTTAAGAAATTTTAACATAAAGAGGTTACATATTACTATTTAATTTTTCCAGTGTGTTTTTAATCTGTTGTAAAATTACAATAATTTTTTCTTGGGTAGTATGGTAATTGATGGGTTGATCACCGATAAATGTAATTCCTGTAAATAGATGATGTTTTGTTGCTGTTATTAAAGGCGCAATGATAGTTCTGTTTTTCCGGAATGCTTCGCGAACACGTCGTTTGATAAGATTTCTGGTTACAGCCTTTTTTACTCTTTTGGCAGAAACAGCCACCATAAATTTTATCTCAGGCCGGGTGGTTTCGGCAGCATCAATTAAAAAACTATAGTGAAAGGGATATACCACACCGGTGTTACCGGATCTGTAGAGCCGATCTATCTCTAATTTGCTTTTGAGGCGCTGTGTTTTTTTCAGTGTCTGCTGTTTCATCATCACAAGATACAAAAAAACACAATTCTGCTCATCTATGCTGAATTGCGTTTCATAAACGTTGTGGTGTTTATATTATTTCTTTTTCTTTTTGTTTTTTTCAAGATACTGTTCTATTGCCATCGACATGGAGGGTGCGGTTTTCGATGGAGCTTTTATATTGAGTGTAAGGCCTTTGCTTTCAACAGCTTTGCAGGTTGATGGGCCAAAAGCGGCGATAACTCTTTCTTCCTGTTTGAAATCAGGGAAGTTGTTGAACAGCGAGTCAATACCGGCAGGGCTGAAAAATACAAGCATGTCGTACTTAACAATGTCAATATCTTTCAGATCACTGGAAAGGGTATTGTATATTGTAGCCTCACTGTAGGCAATATTGTTCTTCTCAAGCATCTCGTTGATGCTTTTCTTATGCTGATTGGCACAAGGAAGAAGATACAGTTCATCTTTATGCTTTTTTATGGTGTCGAGTAAGTCGGCAAATTTCTCTTTACCGAAAAATATCTTTCTTTTTCGATATTGA
>JAVVFR010000099.1:0-6214 GCA_032250595.1 Bacteroidales bacterium
AAAGCATACACCACAACCCGTAATTGTTTCTCTTGATTTGAATACCGGGACAACCATTGAAATCGTCAAACCTATAACATCAGCATTTGAATTTCTCAGTTTTCAGCCTAATGAAACGGACAACAGCGTTATTGTAGCATTGCGCATCAACAGGAAGAAGCAACTCCCTGAGGTACTCATTTACACCACCACTTCTTCCGGAGAGATCCATCATAGGGCCTCTTTCGAAGGAGATAAAGAAAAAGAGCTGATCAATGGACGGTTATACGCTGTAAATATCCGGGATATCATCTTTTGTGGGACTTATCAAAAAACCGGAGGAAAAAAGAGTAAAAGCAACCAAAACAAATCGCATGGATTGTTCTTTGCAAGGTTCTCTGAAGGGGGCGACAGCATCATCAGCTACCATGACTTTAACAACTTCCCGAATTTCTCCAACGCCATTAAGCAACGGTATGAGAAGCGCTCAGTTCTTGAAAAAGGAGACGTCAAAGAGATAGACATCGCCTACCAGATATTTTTACATAACACTATTAAGGAGGTTGACGGAAATTTCATCGTTGCCGGGGAGGCATTTTATCCGGAATATGAATATCAGCCGGGGAGAGGAGTTTCTCCCAAGTATTACGGCATGAACTACGGGTATCACTATTATTATCAGCCGGAGAGCAGATGGGTATTCAAGGGTTTTCGCTATACCCATGCCATTTTAGCAATGTTTAATAAAAGTGGGGCATTGCTTTGGGAAAACAGTATCAGCACATCAAATATTCTTAGCATGAAACTGGAGGAGAAAGCAAATATTATTGAAGACGAGGAAGCAACAGCAATGGTGTATGCACATGATGGAACCATCCATGCAAAAATTTTCTCTTCCGATTACAGCAGCAGCATACAAGAGTCGTTTGAGCCTGACCTGTTGTATCCGGAAGACAAGGTAACAGTAAACTTTTTCACGCAAATAAAACCATGGTATAATAACTATCTGTTACTTTACGGCAAACAAGAAATAAAAAACCGCAGTGGTAAAAACAGGACAGTTTTTTATGTTTCTAAAGTAGCATTTGAGTAACTTAGCATCGTGAAAAAAAAGAATCCATTTTTCTTTATCATCAGGGTATTGTTATATATATGCCCGCTCCTGCTATTTCATTCGTGCAATGTAGCACGTCATCTTAATGAAGAAGAGAAGCTGCTGGTAAAAAATGATATCCGGATCGACAAAAGTGACAAACACCAAAACATTTCAGAATATGAATTAAAGAGATATATCAAGCAGAAACCCAATAAAAAATTTCTGTTTTTTTTCCGTTTTCATACTTCTGCTTATAACTGGGGTCATCATATGCGCCAGCAAGACTCTGCTTCTTTTGATGGTTTAGGGTTATGGTTATGGAAGCGCAAACGGAATTTCAGGTCATGGTTGATGCGCAATGGAGAGCCACCTGCGGTGCTCGATACGGCATTAACAGATCAGACAGTTACCCAGCTCTCCTATTTTTTATTCACCAAAGGCCATTTTGATGCCGAGGTGGAGCGTATGTTTACACCACCCAAAATTCAGTTTCCATTTATTCGTAAAAACCGGGTTGTTGCCAAATACATCATTTATCCGGGCAAGCCATACTATATCAATGACACTTTCACTACGATCAAATCTCCTGATATCCGGCGGTTAATCAACCAATCGTTTGGTACCCCAATGATAAGAACCGGTACTATTTATGATGAAAAAGTCCTTCAACAGACACGCGACAGGATTAACAGATTATTGAAAGACAACGGATATTATTATTTCAACAAAACCTATATCTCCTTTGGGATAGACTCAAGCTTATCGGGGAATCGGGTCAACATAGAGCTTTTCATCGATGAAGAACACCATATAGATCCTGCTTTTCCTGATTCATTAACAACACGACCTCACAAACGATGCCGTATTAACAATGTCTATATAAATCCGCAATATGATGGAAGCAGGCCATCGGAGGCTTACCATATGAAATCGGTATCAGTCAAAACCGGCAAAGACAGTGCATCTACAGTAACTTATTATTTCTTTTACAAAAACAAACCTGCCTACAATACAAACACTTTGCTGCAAAAGATACTTATCACCCCCGGCAATGAGTATTCTTTGCGGGATGTGGAGTTAACTTACAATTATCTGGCAGAGCTCATCAACTTTCGATATACCAATATTGAATTTAGAGAATCTCATGACTCTCTGTCAGACAGTGCTTATCATCTGCTTGACTGTTACATAAACTTAAGCCGCGAGGACAAACAATATTACACTGTGCAGGCTAATGCTACTAATACTTCCGGTGATCCAGGATTATCGGCCAATTTTGTTTATTTAAACCGTAATCTTTTCAAAGGTGCTGAGATATTCAACCTTACACTGAATGGTGCGCTGGAGGTGCAAAAGATCATTGATGAAACGCAACAAGACAATACAATATACAAGAATCTCCCTTTCAACACGATGGTTTACGGAGCGGAGATGAACCTGCTTATCCCGAAATTCCTTATACCATGGAAGCAAAAGAGTTTATCTAAACGATTTAAGCCAAAGACATCATTAATAGCCGGCGTTAACTATCAACAGCGCCCTGATTATCGACGTTATATCACTAAGTTCTCTTTTGGTTACAAATGGCAATATAGCAACACCTCTACCTTCGCTTTCAATATACCGGAATATAATGCTGTTTCTATTTTCCCTGCCCAATCATTTTTAGATAAGCTGGAAGCATTGAATGACAAGCGGTTGATAAATGCGTACAGTGACCATATCGTAGCCAATATCAATGCCTCATTTCGCTATACAGATCAGTTAAAAAGGAAAGGCAGGAATTACACTTACTTACTAATCAGCACGGAGTCGGCAGGAGCAGGCATCAATGCTTTACAGCGGCTACCCTGGATCAGTTATAAGACCAATGAATCGGGGAATGCTATGATTTTCAATATCCCGTTTGCTCAATATGTACGTTTTACGGTTGACTACAGGCGTTATTTCACCCTGAGCAACACTCAGATGCTGGCGTTCCGCACTATGGTAGGATTAGGCATCCCTTATGGCAATATGGATGTGCTGCCTTTTGAGAAGAGTTTCTTTGTTGGTGGTGCTAATAGCATACGTGCATGGCCGATACGTACTGTAGGGCCGGGATCTTTCTCAGGATCATCAGATAATACTGCTTTCGACAGAACAGGAGATTATAGTTTTGAGGCGAGCGTTGAATACCGGTTTCCTATTTACAGCACCTTCAATGGAGCAGTTTTTATTGATGCAGGAAATATATGGTTAAAAAATAAAAGTGTTGATTACCCCAATGGTGATTTCGACAAAACACGATTCTTTAAGGAGCTAGCCATAGGCACTGGCCTGGGTCTAAGGCTCGATTTTTCCGTTTTTATTCTCCGCCTCGATGCAGGGGTTAAGCTCCTTGACCCTTCACTACCTGAAAATAATCGTTGGCGTATTGGCAGCTTTAAAATGCGACAGGTTAACTGGAATTTCGGAATAGGATATCCCTTCTAACCAATAGGCTATATGCAAAAAGAACAACTGTCATCATTTCAACATATTTTTAAAGAGCATTTCCCATACACCCCCACTGACGGGCAACAAAATGCGATAGAAGAGATTTCCGGTTTTTTATTTGACCGTACAGAGCATGCTCTGCTACTGCTAAAAGGATATGCAGGCACAGGAAAAACCACTCTCATAAGTGCTTTTGTGCAAGCACTGAAGGCATTGCACATCAGAACAATACTGCTTGCACCGACAGGAAGAGCAGCCAAGGTGCTGAGCAGCTATTCCGCTAAAGATGCACACACTATTCACCGGTATATATACTTCGTGTTCACTAAACCTACCGGTGGACTCACTATTATGCCAAGGCAAAACAAGTTTCGTGATACCATATTTATTGTTGATGAGGTATCGATGATCCCGGCAAACAGTGATGCTTCAGCAGGAGGATTTGGCAATCGTAATATCCTCGATGATCTTATTCGTTTTGTTTACGAAGGAGAAAACTGTAAGATGATCTTTATCGGTGATGATGCACAGCTCCCGCCTGTTGGAACGACTGTTAGCCCTGCCCTCGACAAAGCATATTTATCATCGGCCTATTCCCTTCAGATAAAAACTTTATTGCTCAATGAGGTAGTCCGTCAGGAAGCCTCTTCGGGAATACTGAGCAACGCTACTTTGATACGAGAAAAAATAGCACACGAACAATATGGCCCTCCCCTGCTTTACACCGGATATCCTGATGTATTTGGAGAGGGCGGTGAAGAAATCACCGATGCGTTGTTCGAATCATTCTATCACAGCGACATCAAATCATCAGTTATTATTACCCGTTCAAACAAAAGAGCCAACAGATACAATAATGAGATCCGTCAAAGAGTACTCTACAGAGAACATGAGATTGAAGGAGGAGACTTGATGATGGTGGTAAAGAATAACTACTACTGGCTCTCTGAAAACACCAGAGCAGGGTTTATCGCTAACGGGGACCTCCTTGAGATAAAACGCATAAAAAACATTGAAGAACAGCATGGTTTCAGATTCGCTGATGCATTAATACAGCTTACCGACTATCCTGATGAGCCGGAGATGGAGGTAAAGCTTCTGCTCGACACTATCAGCACAGAAACAGCCAACCTCTCCCACGAGCAGAGCATGGCCCTCTACCATGCCGTAAAGGAAGACAACCCCAACGGTGTCTCAAAAGACCCCTATTATAACGCTTTGCAGGTAAAGTTTGCCTATGCATTGACCTGTCATAAGACACAAGGCGGCCAGTGGGAGCATGTCTTCCTCGACCAGGGATGGCTGCCTGAGGAGATGATGGACAAAGCCTATTTTCGTTGGTTATATACTGCTGTGACCAGAGCTACTAAGAAACTATATCTGCTGGGGTTCAACAGCAATTATCTCGAACACACAAAATAAAACCTTCCGGAACATCGTTTATGAAGTCGTTTTATCTATCTTTGCTGCAATATCGAGGCAGATGGCCGGCTGATCAAACAACCACGCTGTCATTGGTTTTCAGTATTGCTTCTCAACCAAAACTCTCAAACAACGGAATATTAAAAGTTGTTAGTTATGAAACAAAAGATTACACTTCTTATCCCGGCACTGTGTTTAATTGCATCTAACGTGTTTGGGCAACTTAATGTAAAAGACTCCACCGTTGGGTTTTGGATGTTCAACCCACAAATAAGTTATCATCTGCCGGGAAATGATATGAAAGAACGTTTCTATTCCAGCGGATCCATAGGATTTGGCGTTTTCTATAAAACAAAAACAAATTGGATTTTCGGTATCGATGCCGGTAATATTTTTGCTTTAAAAGTGAAAAACGAAAGCAGTATCTTAAGTAATATTACCACAAGGGAAGGATTTGTAATTGATAAAACCGGGGTTTTTGCAAACATCTATTTCCGTGAGCGGGGTTTTTACAGCACCATAAAAACAGGCAAGATATTTCCGGTAATAGGGCCGAATAAGAATAGCGGGTTGCTTTTTCTTGCGGGAATAGGCATGATGCAACACAGGATTCGTATAGAGGTACAAGAAAATACTGCCCCACAACTTCAGGATGATTACCTGAAGGGTTATGACAAGCTTACCAATGGCCTTTGCATATCGCAGTTCATTGGATATATCAACACCAGTAATAATAAACTGACCAATTTTTATTTTGGTTTTGAGTTTATCCAAGGATTTACACAGAGCAGGCGTGATTACGACTTTGTTTTAATGGCCAAAGATGACAAAAAACGTTTTGACACGTTATATGGCGTAAAACTGGGCTGGAACATCCCTGTTTACAGGCGTAATTACGAGAAATATTATATTGACTAATTCAGGATAGATGATTTCAGTATTGTATTCTATTTCCATTGCAGTATATACAGCAGGTATTTTTATCTTTTCGCTGTTTAACAAAAAGGCAAAGCAATGGGTTTCAGGAAGAAAAGGGCTTGTTAAAGGCATTCACAAGGCGGGATTAAACAATCCGTTATGGTTCCATTGTGCTTCTCTAGGGGAGTTTGAACAAGGACGTCCGCTGATAGAAGCTATCAAAGAACAACAACCTGCCACACCAATATTGCTTACCTTCTACTCTCCCTCAGGGTACGAGATACGGAAAAACAATGACCTTGCCGACTACACTTGTTACCT
>JAVVFR010000100.1:0-6201 GCA_032250595.1 Bacteroidales bacterium
GTATGGACAGACCCCTACCATTGGTCATACAGTAGTGGCGGGCCTCCCGGTGCCTGCCTCCCTACGTGGCGCGATAACGTGTTCTTCGACCAGAACTCTTTCCTTACACCCAACGATACCGTACTTATCGATATCTATACGGCCGAATGTCACGATATGCAATGGATCAATATCTCCTCCAATCCGGTGTTTAATTATCGCCGGGGCTTCTCTGTCTATGGCTCTCTAAGGCTCGATACAGCTATACGGTCAATGGGATATAATGAGCCGGTTAGATTCCTCTCTAATGACCCGGGGGAATATATCTACTGGGGGAAATTGCCCTTCGGGGAAGTGATCTTTGATGGCAACGGTGGATGGACCCTGCATGATAGCCTCTTCGCCTATGGATACCTCATACTGGAAAAAGGATCCCTGAATACCAACGGGCAGTATTGTAAGGCTGGCTCCTTTCGATCCTTTAATACCAACAACAGAACGTTAACCCTTGGTAACTCCCATATCGACCTCGTTGGCTATTGGTCAATAAAAAGCGATAATATGGCCCTGAACGCCGGGACTTCAAAAATTACTTTTAGCCAGTATGGTACCTTTAGGACTGAAGGAGCTAACGCTGTTGATTATCATACTGTCCTGATCAACGGTATGTTGGGAAATTCTAATATCTCCGTTAATGGTAATACTCCTGTGTCATATAAAAAGATGATGATTGGCACGCATGCCACTATCAGCGGGGAACATGTTTTTGATACCTTGATATTTATGCCGGGAAATCAGTATAAGCTGGCGTATAACATTACACAAACCGTGCATGATGAATGGGTGGTCCGTGGCAATAACTGCTTTCCCATTACGCTGCAGTCTACGTTGCTGGGGCACCAGGCCAATGTAATGATGTCGAATGGGGTGGTATCGGGAGATTTTATCCACATCCGTGACATCAACGCCTTTGGTGGTGCTACATTCTATGCCGGGGATAACAGTACGGATGTGGCCAACAATACTGGTTGGACGTTCAATAACTCACCCAGCTATATCTTTGGACTGGGCCCTGACATTATGTTTACCATAGGTAATACCATAACCCTCTCCACGGCCAACTTCAACCCGGGGCCGGGCACTACCTACCTGTGGTCTGACGGGAGCACCGGCCCTACATTGGTGGTCTCTCAACCGGGTACCTACTCCGTTACCGTCACCTATGCCGGAGGGTGTTATGTGATGGATACCATCAGGGTGTTCTGTAATGTGCAACCATCATACACCATCAGCGACTGTATATGTTTCGGTGACAGCACCGGGGCTATCTCTATGACAATTATGGATACCGTAGGAGTCTATACTGCGGTATGGGGCTTTGGTGATACCGGTCTTGTGGTCAGCAACCTGCCATCGGGATATTATGTGGTGCAGATCACCGGCACCACCGGATGCGACGGAGAAGATACGCTGTTTGTCGGACAACCGCCACAGCTACACGCTGCACAAGGCGATACAAGCTTCTGTGAAGACCAGCCGGGTATGTGGCTCGATGCCGGAACGGGGTTCGTTAACTTCTGGTGGGACGGCGTACCAGGACAACAATTACACTGGGTGTCTCAGAAAGATACTGTAGTGATTGTGGTAGAGGATAATAAAGGGTGCCGAAGCCCGGGGGATACCGTGGAAGTCGCTGTGGATACCATACCTGTGATTGACATGGGCGAGACGCAGGAGATATGTAAAGGGGAGACCGTGGAACTCTCTCCGGGGTATGGATTCGATGATTATCTGTGGCACAACGGCAGCACTAACCCTGTGTTCGTCGCTACGGATGCCGGCATGTACTGGGTCACCGTGCGTAATAAAACATGCCTCAATACCGATACGGTGCTGCTCGTGGATTGCCCGCCAATAATATCATTTCCCAATGTGTTTACCCCTAATGCCGATGGGTATAACGATTATTTCTATCCGGAACAGCAGAATATGGATCACTATACGCTGATTGTCTATAACCGCTGGGGAACAGTAGTCTTTCAAACACATGACCCTTGGGAACAGTGGGATGGCAGATGCAACGGAAAACCCTGTCCCGATGGCACCTATTATTATACCGTAGTTTATGAAGGTTATGGCGCCAAAGCAGTGAAAGGAAGAAAAATCCTGAACGGGGTTGTTACGATCCTTCGGTAAAAGTAGTGGCAATACACTCCATCCGTTTCATCAGCGTCTCATTAACACAGCAAATACAAAAGAATTCCCAAAAGTTTAATGGGAAGGGCCAATCACCTTAAACTGATCGCCGGTCTTGTCAACGATAATCTTGTACCACGATTCGCTGTACCCGGGGAACGTTACATCAGCAGGGATATATTTGTGATCATCGGGTACCTCTTTTGCCGTTTTGATGTTGCCATCCATAAACTTCATAAAGAGATACTGATAGAACTCCTTCCAGTCGTATGTTAACTTGTTGGCAGTGTTAACAGAGAATTTCGTAGCCTCTTTGATCCTTTTCTTTGTCTTAAGAGAGGTCCATGCTTTATCGTTATTCTTTACCTGTTCGATATATCCGAGCTCCAGCTCTTTCTGCTTAGCAGCTATCTCCGGATGAATGATATTGTACCTGGTATATGCGAAATTCGACACCTGGTTAAACACCCAGAAGGCAGCGTTGTCTGACCATTCCATCATGGCGCCATTGCCAACGGCAAATGTCTCCGGCACTTCGGTCATAGAGCCATACATCGGCGCATATACAGAGCTTCCGGCGTCATCCACACCAAACCATATGATCCCGCCTATCTCGTCGGGAAGCCACCCTCTCGACTGTGTCACAAAAGAAAATCCTGATTGCTGTGTAACGGTGGCTCTCTCGTTGCAATAGGTTACGCCATCTACCTTCCATGTGAGAGGCCTCCAGCGATAAGGATTACCGAAAGGACCGGCACCAAGATCTTTCGACATGTCGAGTTCGGTGCCTTGGAGATAGTCGCGCATAAACATCATCATATCATGCACCGATACTTTACGGTCGGGCTTGACCCACAACGGCATCCTGTTGGTGGCATACCCGTGCGCGCCATGCTCGATATTGCCTTTGCAGTACTCCCAATAGTCGTTGTTGTTTTTTACTTCCTTATTGATTTTATGGAACATGGAGTATACCCTGATCTCACAGAACCGTGCACCGCCAAAGTCTACCGGGGCATAGGTGTCGGAGAAGCTGAACTCAGCATCCGGGCCGTTATACCACTCTTTCTCGCGTGCAAAAGTGATCACGTCTTTGCTGTTGAAGGCCATAGCATTGGGTTCGAACCAGTTGTTCTCCTTTTGATACGCAAAGGTGGTGATGCGGGCCTGGTTGGCATGCGCCGATACATATCCGTCAGGGATACGCATGGCTACCCATACAGCTCCTTTTTCTCCCTCACCCTTGCCGATCATCTCAAGGATCCATGCTTCGTTTTTGTCGGCAATAGAGAATGACTCCCCACTGCTGTAGTACCCATATTCCGCTACCAGGTCGGTCATGCACTTCATGGCTTCACGGGCATTCTTCGAACGCTGTAAAGCCACATATATCAGACTGCCATAATCCATGATGGCACCCTGCTGGGAAGAGAGCTCCTTGCGTCCGCCATAGGTGGTCTCACCTATAGCTACCTGGTGCTCATTGATGTTGCCGACTACATTGTAGGTCTCTTCTGCCTGGGCTATCTTACCGAGATATTTGCCGGTATCCCATTCATAAATGTCGAGCATGGCCCCTCTCTTGTATTTCTTTGCCTGCCAATGGTAGAGCTCACCAAAAAGTACATGCGAATCAGCAGCATAACTGATCATCACACTGCCATCGGTGGAAGCTCCTTTCGTGATGAGGTAATTGGTACATGCCCTTACGATGCCATTGCCCGTAAGGAAAACAAATAATAATACGGTTAGTGTTCTGTAAAATAGATTCATAGTGGTCAATTTTTAAAATTTGAGTACAAAAATATAAGAATTCTTGTGTTATGCAAATATTTATGTAGGTTTTCTTGTCAAATACCTATCCTGGCAGTAGCAAGCAGTGTGTTGGTCTTCCCTCTGAAGAGCTCCGGGGTGAGCACGGAGAGTTCGTCACCCGAAGTTTTGGCATACCGGTAACTTATAAGGAATGAAGCATTATAGAATACTTCCCACTGTATCGAAATACCGGCTTCCGTCTGCCGCCACCGTTCATGCTCAATGAAGGGGAGCCCCCACCTGAAGGTCCCTTCGTTATTGTAATCGTCCCCTTTTCTGCTGAAAGAGTACCACGCATGGGCCCGTAACCGGGTGCCCTTTGAGAAAGGACGGAAAGTGCATCCTGCATAAAACTCCTCCGCATTGTCCATCAAATGATGCCCCAGGTTGTAACGGTTCGACTCAAAAGTGGTGGTGGGAACAATATGCTTGTAAACCAACGGGTTAGTACGCGTATACTCCGCGGTGAACGAGAGGTTGGCTACCGGGTAGTTGCTCAGCCTGCCTCCCGCCTTGAAACTGATGAAGTTGGAGTGCTGCTCTTTGTCAAACATCCGTTTGATGGATATCTCATCGATGAAAAGGGTACTGTAAAGGTGGAGGTGTTTTATCTTCCTTATGCTGAAGTCGAGGAACATCTGTGCGTTTTGTCCGGCGTAGTTATTAACCCCGTTCAAGGTATGATCGACAGACTTGAAGAACATCACCGGGATCAGAAAAGCGGGCTGAATACCAATATCACTATACACGATCGAGTTGCCAAATGATAAGTTGACACCCCACCACGGTTTAAAAGTGAAAATATTGGCTGCAAGATACTTAGGGTGATAGACATACCTTGTATTGATCCCATAAGCATTGGTGTAGTTATAGCTTCTGAGCGAGTCGACGACCTCAGAGACCAGCCATGCGTGGAAATAGTTGAGTTCAAACCACGACACCGGGTGAAGCCGCAGCTTTATCTGGGCAAAGGAGGGTGCTTTGGCACTGAAGATATTGGCACCGTGGTAGTTGGTGCCCCAGGTGATATGGTCTTTCACCACTGCGAGCGTCAGCCACTCATTCTCATAAGCGACACCTCCTCTCATCTCACTGAAGTCGCCACCCTCACCGTGCAGTTTGTATAGCGCCCCCGGTGTCTGATTGACAAACGCCGGGTTGGTAAGGATGCCACTGTGATAGTTGTCCCGTAAGCTGGCATAGATACCGAAATGTCGGGAGATACCCATAAAGGCCTCGGCACCGTTGCGCCGGTGGAGGAGGGTGCCGTTCTCATTAGAGTAGTAATCCAGGCCCATCACCGGCCTGAAAGAAAACGCAACCATGGAGTCGTGATAGGCTATCTCCGCATACCGTAACCTGGCATCTATGCCCTCCTGCCTGCCTGTATGGAAAGCACGGCAGAAAAAGGTGTAGTCGGCAACCTGGCGCTGCGTCATGGCCGCTAGATTCATGCTGTCAACAGACAACAGCTTACCCCTGATGTAGCTGCGCGTGTAAGGCTTCACCACATCGGTAAGAGTGATATAGCCGTCGTTGGCCAGCTCGTCCAGATAGTCATATGCTGCCTCATGATACACATGCTCATACACCGGCTGTGCTATCACCACGACACGGGATATCATGAGCAGTGAGAAAAGAAAAAGGAACCTACCTGCTCCTTGCCTTGCGGAAGACAATGTTGTTGAACGCCTTCCAGAAATACCGGAAGTCGGTGATGAAGGGTCTTTTATCATATTGATCGAGATATTTTTTTTCTGATGCCTGAATCTCCTCAAGGGATTTGGGCATGTCTACATAATACGGAGGGATGAGCCCCGGCCGGTACTTGATACGCAGCTCCTGCAGAGATGTGTCGTACATATCGAAATATTGCCTGCTCAACGGCCTCACCCCAAACAGCTTCAGGTCAAATTTTATCACGTTCCACAGCATAGGCAATTCATCGATCCAGAATTTTCGCATAAACCGCCCCAGTGTCGTGATCCTGAAATCATTGGCAAACTTACCACCGTCGGCAAGGGAGTTCTGTTCGAAGACGTAGTGTTGCAGATACTCACTGTAAGGATGCATCGTGCGTATCTTATATACCTTGATGATCTTTCCGTTCTTCCCGATGCGGTGAAGCCTGATAAAAAGTCCGTAAGTAGGATGATAGTCGTATTCAGGAAGCTTTTCTTTTCTAAAGACAAAATAGTGTAACTCACCGAT
>JAVVFR010000102.1:0-6183 GCA_032250595.1 Bacteroidales bacterium
CTTCCCATACCATACTGTCTGAGTTTATCTTCTACTATTTTCACATCATTTGGAAAAGGGATCTTAAACCGTGCACTTTTGTAGAAAGCATCTTTTACATTTAGGGTAGAGACGGCATTGCTTGTCCCTACTTTTAAAGCTTCTTTCAGACCGGCAACGATCTCTGACGTCGTTACACTACCAGTTACAGTTTGTGAACTTGCATTTTCAAGTGATTTCATTAATACATCACACGAAGAGAAAGGAAGCAGTATGAAAATCATCAATGTGATTAACATCTTTTGTATCATTTTTTTCATGATGTAGTGATTTTAAGATTAAACAATCAAACTTCTCAATAATAGATCTATTGTTATCCCAATAAGCATGTTTTTTTACAGATAGTCTTCAACATACCGGGCAATTTTTCTATATAGGTGTAACCGGTCTCTGCCTCCTACGTTGTGTTCATGGCCGGGATATACAAAGTAGTCAACCATTTTATTCTCTTTTATCGATTTATCGATAAAGGTAAGGCTGTTTTGCCAGACTACTACAGGGTCTATGGTGCCATGGATGACAAGCAACCGGGCATCAAGGTTTTTCATATGGTTGAGCAGGTTTGACTCCTTGTATCCTTCAGGGTTTTCTTCCGGGGTATCCATATATCGTTCTCCATACATCACTTCGTAATATTTCCAGTCGATCACAGGACCTCCGGCAACAGCTACTTTAAATATTCCGGGATTTTTAAGTATCATCGAAATGGTCATAAAACCCCCATAACTCCATCCGTGTAACGCCATTCTTTCCTGATCAACATAAGGGAGGGACTTAAGATAGTTAACCCCTTTCATTTGATCTTCTACTTCTATGCTGCCTAAATTACGATGGATCATACTTTCAAAATCAAATCCGCGATACGATGTGCCGCGGTTATCTATTGTAAAGACAATATATCCTTTTGCGGCCATCTCCTGTAAAAACAGCCCTGAACCACCAAGCCAGCTATCATTTACAAGTTGTGAATGTGGCCCGCCATAAACATAGTAAAAGACCGGGTATTTTTTCGTTTTATCAAAGCCGGGAGGTAGTATCATCCGGTAGTACAAGTCGGTATTGTCGTCTGTTTTCATTGTGCTGATAATTGTTTCTCCCATATCGAAACCGGCCATCGGATCGATGTTCTCAGCAATAACATAAGCCAATTTCCCTTTATTGGTGAGCAAAGCATACTCAGATGCAATATTATCACTGTTGCTATAGTTGTCAAGTACATAGGTGCCTTTTGGATGCACTATCACATTGTGTGTTCCTTTTACTAAGGTAATCTTACTTTTCTTTTTGCCTTGAAGGTTGATTCTGTATAGATGTCTCTCAATAGCGCTCTCTTCTGTTGAAATATAATAGAGAAAATCATTGGCATACCCTGCAATTTCTGTTACTTCCCACGGTCCTGAAGTAACTTGTTGAAGAAGATTACCTTCAATATCATACAGATACAAATGGTTATGGCCATCGCGTTCACTGTACCATAAAAATTGATCTTTCAGGCCGGAAAAGAACACAGGGCCGTGTTCAGGTTCAACATATCGTTCATTTTTTTCTTCAAAAAGGATCTTCACGGGTTTACCGGTTTTCACATCGTATTTTACGAGTTTCATATGATCCTGTCCACGATTCAACACCGCTATATAGATATAGTTTTCTGACGGGTCCCATGTTATATTAGTAAGATATTGATCTGTTGGCATCCCCGTTTCTAAAAAAACCGTTTGGCCTGTAGCAATGTTGTATACTCCTACGGTAACTTCTTCACTAGTCATTCCGGCCATGGGATAACGTGTGTAATTTACCGTGGCAATGCGTGTTGTAATATCTACGAGAGGGTACTCAGACACCATCGATTCGTCTTTACGGTAAAAAGAAAGAAGATTTCCTTTGGGAGACCAAAAGATACCATCTTCAATACCAAACTCGTTTCGATGTACGGTCTTCCCGTTAACGATACCATTGCCACCATCGTGGGTAATGCGTATCTCCTTGTCTCCCTTTTTTATGTATAAATCGTCATCGATGGTATAGGCAGCAGCCATGGTGGTATATTCTATCTCTACATTTTCTCCGTCAGCAGAATAGGATAGTTGTAGTGCAAGGGTATTATCTTTTATTCCATATTTAAACAATTGGTTGCTATAGGTAAAAAACAGGGTGTTTTGATCGGTAAATTTGAAATTGGGGATAGCCCTCAATTTATATTCGAATCCGTTTTCTTCAAGCAGTGTATTAAGTGTTGTTTTATCAACAACAACTTGTATATCATCATTTTTCACACCTCTTTTTACGATAGCACTATCGGTTTTATAAGCAAAATAACCGGCATCACCAACCCATTGCAAACTACCAAGGTTTGCAGGGAAAACAGGATTGGCATAAAACGACGCGATAGAGAACTCTTTTTTTTGTCCTTGTATTGAAGTAACAAAAGTGATCAACAACACAAAAGTTGTAAAAACAGTGATAATCTTTTTCATTTCAGTCTTAGGGGTTGATTAAACAATAATAATTTATCTAAATGTATTTTTTGTTTCAGCGATTTTAGGAATAAGATCAATATTATTTTCGATAGCGTTACCAACGACAACAACAGAGGCGCCGGCGTTCCATGCATTTTTTGCAGCTTCTGCCGACCTGATGCCACCACCAATAATTAGGGGTACAGAGAGTGACTGTTTCACTTTTTTTATCATTGAAAGGGAGACCGGTTTATCTGCACCACTGCCACCATCCAGGTAAATGACTTTTAGGCCAAGCATTTCGCCTGCCATAGCGGTAACTGAAGCTATATCATCTTTCTCATAAGGGATAGGGTTGGAATTGCTCATGTATGAAGCGGTGGTAGTTTTCCCACTGTCGATAAGCATATAGCCGGTAGGTATAATCTCAAGGTTACTCTCTTTGAGATATGGAGCTGCGACAACATGTTTTCCGATAAGCATTTCCGGGTTTCTTCCTGAGATCAATGAGAGAAAAAGAATGCCATCGGCCAGGCTGCTGATTTGCATAGTGCTGCCCGGAAAAAGAATGACAGGAATGTTACAGGCGGCTTTTATAACTGTGATAAGCTCTTCGAGGGTGTTGTGGATAAGCAGGCTGCCCCCGATAAAGATATAATCAACACCCGATTCACTGCAATGTATTGCTAATTCCCGGCCCCGGTCAACAGTTAGTTTGTCGGGATCAATCAATACTGCAAATTGTTTTATGTTTGTCGCAGATAGCTGCTTGTAAATATTCATGTTGAAAGGGTTTATCTATTATAAAATCTTTTACAATATTATTAATAATTCTTGAAAAATGACACTTTTCTGTCATTTCTTCGTTCTTTCAATTCGTTGTTGTGCTACAATACCGGTTATCAACAATACCAAACCGATGAGTGTTGACCACCATATATGCTCATGCAGTATAAGCCATATCCATATTAATCCCATAAAAGGGGCGATATAGGCCAGCTGGCTGACCAGATGCGTTTTTGTTGAGTACCGTAAAGCTGAAAGCCAAAGCAGGAAGGTTAGCCCCATCTCAAAGAGTCCTAAATAAATACCTGAAAGCAATCCTATGGTAGAGAACCCAGAAAAATCTGACCATATAAAAAGAGCAATGGTAGCGTATATTGAGCCAAAAAGGAAGTTTAAAAAGAGTTTTGAAGAAGGGGTGCGGCGGTCTTTGAGGTTAAGAATCCAGTAAAGTGCCCAGGCAATCGAGCTGCCGGCTGCAAGTAGATCGCCCGTGAGGTTTGAAAACCTGAAACCCGTGATATCTCCTTTGGTTGCGATGATAAAAATTCCTGCAAAACTGATAAACATTGCTAAAAAAGAGGCAGGTTTTATCCTCTGCTTCAGCAACGGAATTGAGAGTAATACGAGCGCCATGGGCCAAATATAGTTGAGCGTCATAGCCTCCTGTGCAGTGATCATATTGTAAGCATGAATCAATACTACGTAGTAGAGAAATGGGTTTAAAAAACCGAGCAGTGCAGATGACCATACCGATTTGAGTCCGGTTTGTGTTAGTACTTGTTTTATGGTGCCATTGACAATTAAAACGATGCTAAAAAACAGCGTAGATATTAATGACGCAACGAATAGTAATTGAAAAACATCAAGATGTTGCAACCCGATTTTAAAGGCAGTAGCAATAGTTGACCAAAATATTACAGCAGTAAGTGCGTACAGGTAGGCTCTCTGTTGCTTTAATGCTTTGCTCATGGGGGTAAAGATAAGAAATATGTTTTTAAAGCATGGTAGCTAATATAGTTTATGGTTCCAGTGGTGAGGCCGGTTTTTCTGTCAGGTCTTTTTTTGTTTTTCTAAGCAGAAACCATACTCCTAGCAGGATAAATGGGATGCTTAACAGCTGCCCCAGATTCATGCCAATATTTTGAAGCATTATCAGCTCTTGTTCAACTTGGGCCTCTTTAAGATACTCAATAAAAAATCGTGCAACAAAAAGTAGGATCAGGAACAGTCCAAACATTTTCCCCCTTGCCTTGATCAGTTTATCTTTCCGGTAAAGCCAAAACAGCAGTATAAAAATAGCCAGATAGGCCAAAGCTTCATAGATTTGTGTTGGGTGATGAGGTTCAGTGCGGTGGGCGATATCATAAGAACGTTCAAAAACAAATGCCCACGGCAACTCTGTATATGTACCATAAATCTCGGAGTTGATAAGGTTTCCCAGCCTGATAAACATCCCGCTTAAAGGTATTACTATGGCAAGTCTGTCGAACAGCCAAATGGGGTTTATTTTATGTTTTCTGTGGAATAGCAAAACGGCAATGATGATCCCAATGGCAGCGCCATGGGAAGCCAGTCCGCCTGCAGCGATATTAAATATTTGCCAGGGGTTGGCAATATAGTAGGCAGGGTCATAGAAGAAACAGTGACCTAAACGAGCACCGATAATAGTGCCCAGACCTATATAGAGTGTAAGGTCATCGAGGACTTTTTGGGCAACTTTCTTACGTTTGAATATGTATCGCATGATAAAATAAGCACTCACAAAAGCCATGGCAAATAGTAGCCCATACCATCTTATGGGGATGCCACTGCCTGGGAAGATTTCAGGTTCAATGTTCCAGATTATATACAACAGATCCATATGTCATTTTTTTCAAAAATAAGTGTTTATATCAAATCACACCTCATTAATCTAAGTTAATTTACAAAAATCAATTTTTGCCGGTAATATAAAGAATAAATATTATCTTTGTTTTCCTAACTTTAATTTCCATTACTATGACAGAGGAAGGTAAATTTTGCATCGATATGGCTAAGTCAGGGATGGACGATGCTGTTAGTCATCTCGACAAAGCATTTCAAAAGATACGGGCAGGAAAGGCACATCCCCAGATGCTCGATGGTGTTAAAGTAGATAGCTACGGTACTTTAATGCCTATTAACCAGTTGGCAAGCATAAGTACACCCGATCCCAAGTTGATTGTTGTACAGCCATGGGATAAAAATAATATTGTTCCTGTGGAAAAGGCGATTATGGCTGCCAACCTTGGATTTAACCCTATGAATGATGGTGCTATTATCCGTATTCCTGTCCCTGAACTTACTGAAGAGCGACGTAAAGAGCTGGCCAGACTGGCAAAGAATGAGATGGAAAATGCCAAAATAAGTATACGGAATGCTCGCAGGAGTGCTATTGATGAAGCCAAATCATTTGAAAAAGAGGGAATGCCTGAAGATGAATCAAAAAGAGTGCAAGCAGAAATTCAGAAACTGCATGATGATTATATAAAAATGGTAGACGATTACTATGAGAAAAAAGAGAAAGAAGTTTTGACAATCTGACAGGAAAGTTTACTGATTTGCCATGAGCATTACCAATTTTATGTATTATCGAACGAGTGACAGCATATCTTCTCTATATTCATGAATAAAGAATTTTACAAGGGTAGACATCTTTTTTATCTGGGGTTGATCATTTTTATATGGTCGGTTTTTGTTTTACGGCTATTCTATATTCAGGTTATCGACAACCGTTATATTCTGGCTTCCGATAATATCTCTATTCGTAATATGATCATTATTCCTGCTCGTGGTCTGGTGTATGATCGTAATCAAAAACTGCTGGTAAATAATGAGCCGGTTTTTGATATTATGGTTATTGCCGAGCAGGTTTTTGATATAG
>JAVVFR010000101.1:0-6183 GCA_032250595.1 Bacteroidales bacterium
CGAATCCTAAAACGGTAGAGTAGAGATTAGGGTCCTTTTCTACGGGTTTTATCTTTCGTATTACTTCAAGGATAAAAATGTTTACAAAAGCCAAGGCTAACTGAAGCCACATTGCTATTGATATATCCATGCATTGTGTAAATACTGCATACATAAATAGTTGCAGCAAAATTATTTGTGGTGCATTTGCAAGATGATAAAGAATAGGCCGTTGGTGAAAAAGCTTGGGAATAAAGAAATCGTAGCGTGCAAAAAGGGTAAAAACAGTGAACGTTAAAACCCATAATATTGCCTGATAACCATAAGCAGTAGCGAGCACGAAAACCATCGTCATCCCGGCAATATCGATAATGACAAGTTCCTTTATTTTAATTACCCCGCTTTGTAAGGCTCTGTTAGGGTAGTTTTTGTTGTCAAATGCGGTATCACGAATTTCATCAACCACTCTTATATGAAACAGCATAAGCAATGAAGCTACCAGGAGCAAAGCGATTTCGGGGAAGCTTGCTACGTTGTTGGTGACAGCTGCAGAGGCCAACACCGATGAAAGAGTAGTAAAAGTCAGGAAACGCAAGGGATAACGTTCATATTGATATTTTTTTAATCGATGATATAATTTCATTGTTGAATGGTATAAATGAAAAACTTCTCGTAGAAAAATACTTTTTCTATGGGTATTAACTTGTCGATTAATGGCTTGTTAAGTATAAAATGGTTTTTGAGATAAACGGGTACATCTCTGTTAACAAAATTGTTCCAAAAGATAAGAATAGCTCCGTTTTTGGCAACACGAAGAATCTCTTCCATGACTGTGTTGCATTCATCCTCGCTCATGCTTTCAAATATATCTGAGAGGTTGAATTTGTCGATTGTATGATTAGGTTGTTTTTTCAGGAGATTGATAATATTCTCAGTTACAAGCTTCACGTTGCTATTGGCTTCTTTTAAAAGCTTGAAATTCTCTAAACGAAGGTAATGGGGAAGTGCGTTGCCATACTTGCCTGTTAGTGCATAATGAAGATAAGGGTTTTGAAATACCGGGCCATGGGCAAAGGCAGCTTCTATTCGGTTTAGCATTATGATTCCGACATTTTCATGACGGTTATACCGGAACATGTTTTTATGACGTCCAAGCAGTTGCATCACAGTTTTTCCAAAGAATATTTTTACAAAAAGACGCCATCTTTTGTTGTACCATTGTGTATGAAAGTGTTGTTGTTGTATTTTTTTATTGTTTATTAACAGGAGTCTGCTGACCGCTTTTTTAGATTTTGCCAGTGGCAGAATATATTTACGAAACTTTTTGAGGTATCTTTCAAATATCCCTGTATGTATTATGCCTTCTTTAATGATTTTACGGTTTTTATCAAAGTAGCCAAAAGTCTCTTTGTCGAGGTAGGGTTTGATTTGATCAAATTGCTGTTCTCTGTTAGCGGATGGCTCAACACCTATGAACTGCAGATAAGATTCATAGGGCAGTTGCTGCATGGCAGAATATTTTAGTTTCGACAGTAGTGTTTGTGCCTTATTAATATCCACACTGATTACGTTGCCTGCTCCGGCAGCGATCATAGAGAGGGTGTTACAGCCACCGGAAGTGACTGACATTACAGTATCATCCGGCCCTGGGTTAAGAGCCTCGATCACCAGGTCAGCATCTTCCCAACATTGGCTGTATCTAATTTTATTATCTGTCGTTGTGTTCAACACTTTTGTATTTACTATTATCTTTGTTTTTCAAATCTTCCAGGATACAAGATGGTAAAAGTCTGTTGGTGAAAATGATTCTATCGGGGCATCCGGCGCAGAGGTCCCATTCGGCACCTTTTTTTTCCGGTCCACGTAAAAGCAGTATTGTTTGAAACCATATTGTTCGTTGGTTTGATACTTTTCCTGTAACACGCAACAAGACAGAGCGAAGCCAGATTTTCATCACCGGTTTGATATAGAAAAACTTCAGCAGTTGGTTTGTTTTCAGGATGTTTTTTTGGCTGATAAAAAGGTACTTCCCGGTTTTTTTACGGTATTTCATATGGGACAACCTATAGAGTCGGGGAGAAAAATAGCCTAACAGTTTTTGAGGTGCTGCGATTCGTGCACCAAAGAGCCATGTGGGGTCGCTGCTGCTATCTGTTGATGGAAGGTATGCTGCCGGTATAAACCCATCATGATATTTAAAAGTATCTACAACCTCTTTTATCGTAAGGTTTGTTGCTATTGTTTCTTTTACATTTTTCTCCCAGCACACTTCACGATAGAGGGTAAAAACGATAAGGCTGACGACATCAATATTCCTTCGCGCGATATTGGATGTTGAGGCGACATCTTCTTGGTAGTGGTCTGATGACAGGGGTTGGATAAAGCCGAGCAATGTCCCCTCAACAGTTCTGAAGAGATCGCAAAATTGTTGTTTAAGCTCAGTCACAGAGGTTAATTCGTTGAGGTCTGGCCGTGATTGATAGCGGTCGATATGCAACAAAAATTGTGTAACTCCGGCATCGCGAAGGGCAACCAACAGTTTTTTGTTGAGAGCAAGTCCGTTGGTGTAAAGCAGCACTTTTAATTTTTTGTTCGAAGCATACTTAACCACCTCCAAAATATCCGGATAGAGTATTGGGTCTCCTCCGGAGATAGAGAGCGTGTGAATATTTCGGTGGGCAACAAACCAATCGATTTGCCGAAGCAGCTCTTCCAACGGTTGATGTTCAGGTTTATGTGATAATTTGTCTATACTTCTATAGCATCCCGGACATGACAAGTTGCAATATGTTGTTGGTTCAATCCAACCGTTAGGGTTATCGAATTCTGTCCATGGCAATCGGAATAGGTTTTTAATCACCTTTTTCAATTTTTATATTTACAATAGTTAATATCTCTTTTTCTGCGGCATAGGTTTTTTGTTCAATTTCCGATCCTGTTTTCATAACCTCTTGAACAAATTGCGGATCATCAAATCCGGTGGCATTAATTTTTACATTGAGCCAGGCCCCAAGCACGGCACTCCGCGCGCACAATGCTCCAACACCCGCATCAGATACTGAATTGGGATTGCCAATTTCTGCCATTGCTTTGATTACCTCAAAAGAGGCATAGGCAGTTTGCATTACTTGCAGGGGTATTTGGATGGCATACTTAGTAGCTTCATTGATAGCATTCTTTCGGATTTTTTTCTCTTCTTCGCTTCCTTTAGGCAGACTAAATGCTTCCATTATTTTATTGAAAGCGCTAGTGTCTTCGTCTACCAGGCTTAGGAGGGTATCTTTTAGCACCTGACCTTTTTCCGCCCAATCAGAAAAAGATTCCCATTGATCGTCCCATCCACGTTTATGGGAGGAGAGATTCGCGACCATGGTTCCCAGGGAGATGCCAAGAGCACCCATGTAGGCAGCTATAGATCCTCCGCCCGGTGCAGGAGATTCACTGGCGGTTTCATTGGCAAATTCGCGCAGATTCATCTTAACCAATGGAGCCTTTTCGTTGCTATCGGCAATCATATACTCAATGATTTTTTCCTGTGGGTTAAAAGGTTTCAGTTCATCAAGTCCCATACTCTTGACAGCAATCTTGATAATCTCTTCTTCTGAGATTCCTTTTGAGCGGTTCTGTTTCTCGAGAAAGTAACGTCCGGCATCAAGGACAGCTTTTTTAGGTACCAATCCTACCAGTTCTGATCCTGTGACACGAAGCCCACGCGCTGCAGCTTTTTTACAAACCTCATCGAAGGCAATATGCACGGGGGTGATGCTAATATTGGTAAGGTTCATTGAAATCTGTGCTATACCATACTCTTCAATGTACCAACCGATAGCTTTAACTGCTTTCAGCGATCCCGGAACATAAACAGGATTTCCTTGGTCATCTTTTATGATCTTTCCGGTAACAGGATCCCCGGTTCTTTTAACACGGCCTCTCTCTCTTACATCAAAAGCAACAGCATTAGCACGACGGGTAGAGGTAGTGTTCAGATTGATGTTAAAAGCTACCAGAAAGTCGCGGGCACCTACATTGGTTGCCCCACTTTTTGCATTAAATGTTTCCGGGCCAAAGTCGGGTTTCCATTGAGGATCCGTCATCTTTTCTGCCAACCCTTCGTATTCCCCTTTTCTGATATTGGCCAGATTCTTTCTTTCATCTGTAAATGCAGCATTTTCATAACAATAGACTGGTATATTTACTTCCTTGCCGATTCGCTCAGCAAGCATATGTGCGTATTCAACAGTCTCTTCCATTGTAATATTTGCGACAGGAACCAATGGACATACATCGGTAGCGCCCATACGCGGATGCTCACCATGATGTTTTCGCATATCGATAAGTTCAGTGGCCTTTTTTATAGCTCTCACTGCGGCTTCCATCACAGGCTTTGGCGAGCCGACGAAAGTGACTACTGTACGGTTGGTGGCTGCACCGGGGTCTACATCAAGCAGTTTTACACCGTCTACTGATTCAATCATATTTGTGATCTGCTTTATTATACCCATATCTCTTCCTTCACTGAAATTTGGTACACATTCAATTAACTGTTTCATTGTATTCTGTTTTATTATTATTTTTTTGTTTTCTATATGTATTAAATCAATAATTAGGTAATGGCATCAGCAGATAAAGGTTCCTGTACCTTTCCGTTGAGAATAACGGTTTCTATTTTGTTGTCTCCATAAGCATAGGGCAGATAAGCAACAGTTGGAATTTTTTTTGTAATGATAATATTTGCTTTTTTACCTGCAGCGATGGTTCCGAGCGTGTCATTCACTCCCATTGCGTAAGCGCTGTTAATGGTAACAGCGTTAATGGTCTCTTCCGGTATCATTCTCATTCTAATTGCTCCCAAAGCGATAATAAACTGCATATTCCCTGACGGAGAAGATCCGGGATTGTAATCTGTGGCCATAGCAACAGGCAGGCCGCTGTTGATCATTAAGCGGGCAGGGGGTTCATTCATGCCCAGAAAAAACGCTGCACCAGGCAGAAGGGTTGGCATAGTATGGCTGTTTTTAAGTATTTTAATTTGTTCTTCAGCGGTAAACTCCAGGTGATCAACAGATAATGCGTCATACTTCACACCGGTCTCAATACCACCGGAGAAGTCAAGCTCATTGGCATGGATTTTTGGTCGCAAACCGTACTTTTTACCGGCATCTAAAACTCTTTCAGTTTCATCAACACTGTAAAAACCTTTGTCGCAAAATACATCAATATAGTCTGCTAAATGCTCTTCCGCTATTTTAGGGATCATTTCATTTACCAAAATGTCGATATAACCGTTATGATTCTCACGGTATTTAGCAGGAAAAGCATGTGCACCCAAAAAGGTAGCTTTGATGGTCAACTGGCTTAACGATTTCAGTTTTTTTATTACCCGCAGCATTTTCAATTCTGTGGAAGTGGTGAGGCCGTAGCCACTTTTAATTTCCACGGCACCGGTGCCGTAGTGAGTGATAAGATCCAACCGCTTTAAGGCATCTGCCAACAGTTTCTCTTCGCTTGCTGCTTGCATCTTTTGCGCTGAGTTGAGAATACCCCCGCCTCGTTTAGCTATCTCTTCGTAGGATAAGCCCTTTATTTTATTGATGTATTCAATTTCGCGTGTTTCAGGGAAAACCATATGCGTATGAGAATCACACCATGCGGGCAAGACCATGCGGTCGGTGGCATCAATCGTACTGTTTGGGTGATAGTCTTGTTGATCAAGATATTTCATTGTACCAAAGGCTTTTATGATGCCATCTTCAATCCATATCCAGCCGTTTTCAAGGGTGGGTAAAATCGACATTTTATCACCCGCCCGCCATTTTACTGGCACTGTCTCTGCCTGGAGAATGCTTTTGATGTTTTTTATTAATAAACTCATTTATTTATAATATTCGTGAAATACTCTAAGTGCGAAAATATAAAATCTTAGGGAGAAATATTTAAAATAATAAATATTCATTAACTTTGCTAAAATGTTATGTGTGGTGAAGGGAATAAAGTTTATACGAATAGGCTGCAACACATTTAACAAAAAAAAGTTTTTAATAAGACTTCCATTTTTAAAACACACTTACAAAGCTGTGCCTTAATATGTTAAAGGAGGTTGCATTAATCTATTAAAATGAATCTAATTTTTATGAAAAAGACAGCTCTGATCACCATCTTTTTTTTGTTTACCGGTATAGCAGGTTTTTCGAAGGAGGTCGCTCT
>JAVVFR010000103.1:0-6153 GCA_032250595.1 Bacteroidales bacterium
AGCTGATGGTGAGATGCCCGCCGAATACAACGAAGCGTCAATAAATAATAGTATCGGAACACTTAAACTGGTAGAGAGTGATATGGGATTTCATATTATGAAAACAACCGGCTTCCAGTCGATGATGAAGAAAATAAGAGTGGCTAAAATTACCAAAGAGATACTCCCATCACAGGAAACACAGCGTGAAATATATACCAAAGCTTCCCGTTTTATGTCATCAGCTGAAAACACCCAACAACTTGAAAAAGCAGCTGAAGAAAACGGGTATAATATCAATGAGGCAACACTTTCTGTCGACCAATATGAAGTGCATCCCAGACAACTTCCCGATTCCAGAGATATCATCCAATGGGCATTCAGAAAGGATACCGACACCGGAAGTATCTCGAATACCGTTTTTGACTATAACGGGTTAAAATATGTTGTCGTTGCCCTTCAGTCAAAAAATGAAAAAGGAATCCCTGCATTGAACAAAAAGATGAAAGAAGACATCAAAGTGCTGGTAATCAAAGATAAAAAACATCAGTATATCAGCAATCAAATAGCTAAAGCCAATGCAAGCGACCTGAAAACACTCTCTGCCAAAATGAACCTCCCATTAGATACAGCCATGCAGCTGACATTCAGTATGACTACCATACCAAGACACGGACCCGAACCTTACGTGATAGGAAAAATGGTTTCATACCCTGTCAACAAACTGTCTAATCCCATTAAAGGAGTAAATGGCGTTTATGTGTTTACAGTATTTAATAAGATTGAAGCCCAAATGCCGGAAAGCATTGCTGAGTTTAAAAATAATCGCAACCTCGGTAACGCACAATTACTATCAAACAGTATTCAGGCAACATTAAAAGAGATAGCAGATGTTGAAGATAACAGATTGCAATACTTTTAAAAATGAATTGTTATTTGCCTCCTGATCTCTACGCTACTATGAATATTAAGCCAAACTTTTTTTTACTCAATGAAGAATAAACTTTTTTTATTCTGTACATTTTAATATATTGGCGCAAATATTCAACGCCATATGAGTCTATCTATTCATAATTTGATCTTTAATGCTTTTCAAGTCAACTCCTACCTGGTGTATTCTAAAAACGGTGATTGCCTGATTGTTGATCCTGCTTGTTATTCACAACAAGAACAGCAACAGTTAACAAATTTCATCAGTGAGCATAATCTTACCCCTGTGCGGTTAATCAACACACACTCTCATGTTGACCATGTACTGGGTAATAATTTCGTGTTTAAGACGTATGGTCTTAGGCCCGAGATACACAAAGCAGGGTTGATATTTCATTCCTCCATTATTGAACATGCTGCAGGTTTTGGTTTTATTGTAGACACAATCGTTGAACCTGCTGAATTTCTTGAAGACCAACAAAAAATTACAGTTGGAGGTGAAACGATAGAAATAGCTTACACTCCCGGACATGCTGATGGCAGTATCTGCCTAAAATATGATAAGGGCAAATGGGTAATTACCGGTGATCTGATATTTGAAGACAGCATTGGCCGCACTGATTTACCTACAGGAGATCTTAACACCCTGTTGTGCAGCATCCATCAGAAAATCTTTGTTATTGATGACAGTTACACCCTGTATCCTGGACACGGCAGACCCACCACAGTAGGGTATGAGAAGAAAAACAACCCGTTTCTTTGATTACAGTTATTCTTCAGGCTGATAGGTAATTTTTTCCATACAGTCAAAATGGCCTTTAGGACAATTATTAAACCCCAGTTTACTACACGGCCGGCAACGCAACCCTTTAACTTCAATGATCAATGGCTGAGGCTGAAAATTTTCAGGTAGGTATGGAGTCATCCCAAATTCCGGAATGGTATTACCCCAAAACGATACAATTGGGCGGCGCATCGCAGCAGCAATATGCATCAACCCGGTATCGTTGGCATAAACTACTGATGCACGCTCAATAACAGCAGCCGACTCATTAAGCGTAAACGCACCACATCCATTATACACCACATCAGGTACAGCCGCATCGGCAACAATCTGCTCTCCACGTGCCTTATCCATTACCCCGCCCAGCAATACCACCGGCTGCCTGATTTTAGAAATGATACGCAAAACCTGTGAAGCCGGCAAAATCTTGGTAGTATAGTTTCCCCCTATCACAAAAGCTACATAATCCTTGTCAAATCCTTCAGGTAATGCTACTGCCCTATCGAAATCAGTAACGAAATAATCAAGCCCTTTACCATCATTCTTAATACCTAATCGTTGTACACAATGTAAATATCGATCAACAATATGAACCGCAGGCAGCATATTAATTTTAAACCAAACCATGATCAATTTCCTGATATTAAGCTTATGAAAAGCCCTCGAAGGCCTTAAGAGTTGCAACTTTAAACTAAACGTACGAATATTTCGATGCAGGTCGATAACAAGATCGTAACGCGCTTTGCGTAAGGCCGGAACTACTTCCTTTATGCTCCGGTCAATCGTAATCAATCGGTCAATATAAGGATTATGCTTTAAGATATCACTATGCCGCGAAAAAGTAAGATAATCTATTTCACAATCCAGTTGCTCTTTCAAACAACGTATCACCGGTGTGGTTAAAACAATATCTCCTATGGAGCTGAACCTAACTATCAGTATCTTCTTCATCAATAAGCTAATCAAATACCTACCCTTGCAAAACAGAAAAAAATCTCAAAAAAAACACTTCCCGCTCTTTTATTTCTTTGTTTCGTAATAATAAATTTCCTGGGTATTATCTTGCTTAATACGGCTTAAAGTCATTTTGTTATTCTTTAACTGAACGATGGTCCATATAGAAGGTGTTGGCGACAGGTCATACATTAATTTCAGCTCCTCTTTATCACTTACAAACTCCCATGAGCCAGTAATAGTGTTGCTGTTATTAATTAAAACGAATGAGCCATTTTTATCAATACGCCATTCATATTCTCCAATTTTAACCTGGTCTAAAATATCTACATCATCATTATACGCCTGAATAAGATCCCATGTATTGTCGATACGTGCCTTTTTGGTTAAGAGACTAATAAATGGCCCTTCCTCATATTTTTTGCAACCATAAAACCCTGATAACATAAAAGTTGCCATCAAAAAATAGAGCAATGTCCGTGTGAATTTTTGCTTTTTCATTTTTTTAAAAAAATTGGTTATAAATTATCAATGACTGGTGTTTATTATAGAGACTGATTTTTATCATAGAAAAATATAACTACCTTATCATGTTTTACTATCACAAAGAAACCCAACTCTATATTTCTTACAAATATATACTATTTGCTCCTTAACAAAAGTAAAAAATAGCAGATAATACGCAACACAATAAATAAAAAAGTTGTTTTCAAATAATGACAATCATTTTTTAAAACCATTACATTTGCACTATGATATTAACAGATACCCATGCGCACCTCTATCTGAATGCTTTCGACGACGACCGTGATACAATGATTGCCGGGGCATTTCGTACCGGTGTGACCCGTATATTAATTCCGAACATTGATCAGGACAGCCTTGTTCCCATGCATCACTTGTGTAATCAATATCCAGGGCACCTCTTTCCAATGGCAGGGCTGCACCCTACTTCTGTCAGGGATGATTTTGAGACAGTGCTATCTACCATAGGGGCGGGTTTGCCGGGAAATTACGTCGGTATTGGAGAATGCGGTATCGATCTTTATTGGGACCGTACTTTTCTTGCACACCAGAAGATGGCTTTCAGGACACAGCTCGAATGGTCGTTCAAACACGGCCTCCCTGTTGCTATCCATATCAGATCGTCATTTGATGAAGTTTTTGAAGTGCTGAAATCCACCGGACATGCTACATTCAAAGGGGTCTTTCACTGTTTCAGTGGAAACAAGACTCAGGCAGCTCAAGCGATAGAGATGGGATTTTTGTTGGGTATCGGGGGTGTTGTTACTTTTAAAAACTCCGGCCTGCCCAAGATAATCAAAGACATTGACCCTTCAAAGATTGTTCTGGAGACAGATGCTCCCTTCCTTGCTCCTATGCCTTACCGGGGAAAGAGAAATGAGAGTGCATATCTAAGAATAGTCGCTGAAAAAGTAGCAGCACTATGGGGGATGCCGATTCATGAAGCAGCAAGTATCACCACTGCAAATGCTGTATCACTCTTTAAAAAAATCAATCATCATGAATAACCCATCACTTCTGATCATCTATACTGGTGGTACTATCGGTATGGTTAGCGACCCGCAGACCGGTGTCTTGGCACCTGCCAACTTCAAAGAACTGTACCGGTATATCCCATCACTATCAGCTTTTAAAATGAATCTCGACACCATCAGCTTCGATCCGGTAATTGATTCTTCTGATATGAACCCGGATTTCTGGATCACCCTGGCTGGTATTATCGAAGAGAATTACGACAGATACAACGGTTTTGTAGTGTTACATGGCTCCGATACAATGGCTTACACAGCTTCAGCACTGAGTTTTATGCTAGAAAACCTTGCAAAACCAGTAATCCTTACCGGATCGCAGCTACCGCTAGGCATGCCACGCACCGATGGCAGGGAGAACTTTATCACAGCTGTCGATATTGCCGCTGCCTGCATCAACAATAAGCCTATCATTGCAGAAGTAGCAATATACTTTGAATACCGCCTCTATAAAGGCAACCGTACCACCAAGCTGCATGCCGAAGATTTTGAAGCCTTCTACAGTGGCAACTACCCTGTGCTTGCTGAAGCAGGGGTGCATATCAGATACAATCATAATGCCATCAATACACCCATAGAGCAACATTCGCTCCATGTGCATAAAAAACTGGATAATAATATCGCTATCCTGAAACTCTTTCCCGGGATATCCCAAGACGCCGTAGAAGCAGTGTTTAATATCAACCGGCTCAAAGGAGTCATTCTGGAAACCTTTGGAACCGGGAACGCACCTACAGACAAATGGTTTCTCGATATCCTGCGCGATGCAATAAAGAAGGAGATCATTATCTTCAATGTCACACAGTGTAAAGCAGGAAGCGTTGAGGCAGGGAGATATAAAACAAGCGAAGCATTAAGAGAAATGGGGGTAGTGAGTGGCTATGACATCACTACCGAAAGTGCTATTGCCAAAATGATGTATCTCTTTGGTAAAGAACAAGATCATAAAAAAATAAAAAAAATGCTTCAAATACCATTGCAAGGAGAAATGACTGTGGCATCAGTGGTAAAGTAAATTTTCCCTGATGATCATCATTGATTCCATCTTAAGTGCAATGCATTATAATATCTTTATTAAACAACCATATTCTTTATATTTTCTTTATATCTAAGAACCTTTCTTTGATAATACTATTTTTCTAAAAAGAATTTTTTGATTCTAATATTATGGTGTCACAAATAACTGTTGATTCTCAAGACATTATACCTATTATCGGCATTGGTATTGGTGCAATCATATTGCTTCTTATAATCATTTATGGGTTAAGAGAAGCTTATAATTATTATAAAAAAAAAGATTACTAAAGTGTATTTTTATTGTCACTACAAACATTAACATATGCCTTAATGCTAATCCTGAGCAACTAAATGTCCATAACTGATTTAAAAAAAACTAACCAAGGAATAGTAAAGTTTATAAAGAATTTTCCTGTTTTATTCAGTTCATTCTGTCTGATTCTATTATTATTTGAATTTGGTTTTGATCAATCCATAGAATTTCAAAAAATAACTCATGGAGTATATGTTTCTTCTATAATAATAGGAATTACCTCAATCATTTTCCGTCATACTCAAAAAAAAAGATACCGGCCTAAAAAAAATGTTTTGGTCATTGATTTTTTGCTGATGGTATATTTATCGATTATTACGATAGCATACATAACAGATATACCTATAATTTTCAACCATATCATTTATTTGCATGCAGCAATATTTTTTGTTTTCATAAGAGAAATCTCCGCTGTTAGATTAACAGGAAATAAAAAAACACTAAATCCTGCACAAATTTTTATTATAAGCTTCATCATTCTAATACTATTTGGAACATTGATGTTGATGCTCCCAAATGCAACCTTTTCAGACATCTCTTTTGTTGATGCTGTTTTCACTTCAACCAGTGCTGTTTGTGTTACTGGGCTCATTGTTGTTGACACTGGGAGTTATTTTACCCTC
>JAVVFR010000104.1:0-6147 GCA_032250595.1 Bacteroidales bacterium
TTCAAAATACGCTTCTCTGTAAATTTGTATTGCAGCCTGTTGATGTAGTATGACGAATTTTTGAGCACATAGCTATTTTCTGTTGACGTATCGTTCTGTGATTGTGCTGTCTGTTGTGAGATATAATAGTGCTGCAGTTCTATGGTATGGTGCTTCGATGACTTAGGGTTATCCTGACGTAAGCTAAATTTCAAATAGGGAGCAATTCGCTGATATGGTATGAGCACAGGTTTGTTTTCATAATGATACTGCTTCACATCCCCACCGATTACTATTTTATCAAAAAACCCTTTATCAGGTTGGATATGATGAGTTATGGAGAAACAACCTGCAATATCGTTGCTGTTGAAGCCCCACAGCGGCATAAAGAGGTACTCGGTTTTTGGTGTGAAGAGAGGGTTGCTGTAGAGGGCCACACCGGCCATTAGGCCATCATATTTATTCCATCCTGCTACCGGAAAATAGTTAATCTGCGCTTTCTCCGGATGAGGAATGGCGCCTCCAATTTGCAAAACCGGAGGTTTTAGTTTTTTTAGTATACCCTTAGTGCGAATGGTGTTGTTCTTACGGTTTATCTCAGGGATATAGTAGTTTTTATCAATAATAAACCTTTTTACAGCAACACCTTCAGGTACTGTTATGGTTATTGTTTCTTTCTCTTTAACCGGATCATGCCAAACCTTACCGGAGTTGTCTGGGCTTGTCCAGGATATAGAAAAGGGTATCGCAATAGTTGACCGGTTCTTTATAGTCAACCGGTATTGGTTATCAGGTAGTTTTTTTATTGAAGCGATTTTATAGTCAGGCCAATCTTCTTTCTTTATCAAATCATCAAAGAACCATGCCACCGGTTTATCGGTTTCGTTTTGTAGTAAGTTTTTGAAGTCGATATCATTTGGGTGCTTTCCTTCAAAAATAGATAGATATTTCTTTATGATGCGGTCGAAATCGTCCGGCCCCAGATAGTCTCTAAGGTGTAGCAGTGCCAAAGCATTTTTTCGGAATATCACCTGATCGTATGAAGGTTTTGTATACTCTTCGAACCTGAGGTCCCCTGGTTGATTGATCTGCTCTTTATGATACAACATGGCAAGGTACTCTTTATACCAAACGGGGAAATGTTTCATTTCAAAAAGATTTCGTTGTAAACCCGGATCAGTATATATGTCTTGCAAGGTAGCTGTGTCGGGCAACACATCCATAAGAAGCGACAATCCATACATAGCCGAAATGCTTTCTGAGAGCCATGGTGACCGGTATCTGTCAGGGTTTGTTTTTTCGTGAAACCAAATTTTGGCAATCTGTTCAAAGATATTGGTTTTAAGATCAAAATTGTTCATTACCGAGCCTATTTGGATAAAAGCAGGCCCGGCAGTATTCATTTTGTTCCATGGGGTTTGAGCCACTGTTAGGCTGGGATATGGATATTTGCCCAGCCGGTCATTGTAATAACGCAGCGCTTGTTTGATATCCTCTGCAGCATCGATCCAATAGGCTGCTTCCTGATTGGTAAAGAGTACATGAATGTCAACGTGGTAGGTTGAGTCTGCCAGTGCTACCGAATCGATTAAGAGGTTATAACGTTTATCTGCTGTCCATGAGAAACCTGTTACGTTTTCTGCGAGGTAATGTAATGTTTTGGTATTTCTCGATGAAGCGGGAGAAGGGGTTTTTCTGGTCCCCCAACGGCTGACTTTTCTTGTTTTGTCATTAAGCTTCTCTAATTGCTTTCCTTCATCAGCGTTGTTGATCAATATGCCACTCGCTCCTACGATATAGTTCTCGGGGAGGGTTATTTCAACATCAAAGTTGCCATATGGGGAGAAGGCATCACCAATACCACGGTTTGGGTAGCGATACCATCCTGTTGAATCGTACATCACCGGCTTTGGAAACCAGTTCGTAAAGAAATAAGCATTGTTGTAATGTCCTGGCATGGTGCCGCTGTTATCCGGAATCTGCAACCTGAACATTACTCGGAGGATTGCCTTTTCTCCGGGGCGTAACGGCTCTTTCAGAAAAATGTAACAAAGGTCGTTGTATCCTTCGTCGTAATTCCAGGGGATTATTGTTCCGTCTCGTGAGAAAGAGATACCACTCAGATTTCCTCTGTTACGCTCATTTTCGAAATAGAGTGATGCATCACCCTGTTTAAGCATTTGAAGGCTTAACGTACTGTTGGGGCTGTTAAATGCATTGGCCCACAGTTGAAAATATATTTTGTGCAGTGTGTTTGGTGAGTTGTTGTAATATGTTATCGTATCGATACCTGTAATCACATGACGTTTATCGTCGAGGTGAGCAGTGACCTTATGATCTGCCCGTTGTTGAAATTGCTGACTATGAATAAATTGAGAGGTCATTGTCATGACCATTGTTATTAATAAAGTGCAAAAAGTTCTGTTCATTGTATATTTTGAATTCGAAAATAATTATTTGTCATCATTGCCGCTAATACTGTCATTATCAGTATTTATTGGAGGGATACCCGGTTTTAGTGTCCATTTTAACATATTCTTCAGGGCATCAACAGTAATATCTTTTTTTATTATCACTCCTTCTTTATCCAGCATTATCAACCTTGGTGAGTTGGGTGGCACATTGTATTTTTTCATGGTTTCGGTGGTGCCAAACACATTATTCCATGGGATATCATCGGCTTCTATAGCTTGAAAAAGCAGTTCTTTATTTTCTCCAGTATACACACCATAGATATCGAATCCATGGTAGTTGTATGCTTTGTATAATTTTTTTAACTCCTGGTTGATGTCCCAGCAGCGTTGGCTTCTGGCATCCCAGAAATAGATCAGCACATATTTTCCTAAGTACTCTTCTAAACCGATACGTTTAGCTTTGGTACTGTAATGGATGATGGGAGGAGCCTTTTTGCCTGTATTTAAGGTTTCTTCAGCTTTCCTGGCTTCCACACGTGACTTTATAAAATCAGTAGTCCGCACTTTGAAATCAATTACATGTTGATTTTTTGGATATGCTTCAGCAAGTGTTTCTGCAATAATCTTAAAATACCGGGTGTCTTCCTCTATTGTTAATACCGGTTGTTCGGGAAGCAGATATTGGTATGCAGCGATGATGCTTGCCGGGGAATGGCTGTTGTTTTCGATAAATGTTTTGATATATTCTTTATGGGCTGCAATGGCAGCATAAGAGCATGAGTCTAACCGAGCCTTTACACTAACGGCACTGTCGCTCTCTTTTGCCTTTGACCAAATTGTGCCTAAAGAATCGATGATACGAAGGGTTTTTTGCTTGTGCTGCACAATATTCATTAGCAATCTGGAACCCGGAGAACCCAACACTTCGTATGAATTGGAGAACCCGGAAATGTCTGTGTAAACAATTGCTTTCTCCCCCTTTTCCAATAATAGGATTATCTTCTGCCCGGGGGTGAGTGAGACAAAGAAAAACTCAAAATCATCAATATTGGTCGTGAAATATACTTCTCCTTCCTTATTGACCTGTTGTGTATCAAGCGGAATAAGATTCTCAACACCAATTCGTTGGAAATAGATGGGTTGACCGGTGGCATTTTTTATCTTTAACCGGACTTCACTATTCCCTTTTTCCTTTTTTGAATCACATTGTGTAAGAAACACCAATACTATAACACTAAATACAATATTTAGCAGTGTTAATCTTCTCATATTTTGATTGCCATTTTATGAGTAGTTATAATAAAAATCATTATTTTATTCCGTTATGGAAATGATAAATTTCCTGTAATAAATATCAGGGTAAAATTACTAATAATTTAGATAAGTAAAATGTTATTCTTCTTTCACGGGACGTGCAGGGGTTATCGAGGAATGTTTATGGATGGCTGCTTCCAGTTCATCCGGACGCGAAGAACCAATCATAATATGCCGGCCATTTTTGAGATCAATTCTTACTCCTCTGTTTTTTCTGACATTATAAGCGCGTGAGCCCTTCAGGGTTAACCGTATACCCCATCCTCCATAATCCCTTATGGGGAAATATGTAGTGGAGGAATACGAAAGGATATCTGAGAAACGAATATGTTGCCAGCGGAACATAAAAGGGTTGATCTTTACTTTTATCTCTTCATCGGTAACAATTGTATGCATTTTCCCTAAAGAGAGTACCAAAAGAAACCCTATTGGTATTATGCCTGTAATGATCAGAATAATATCAGGTACAGGATGGTTGCCAAAAGGTTTTCCCAAAAAAACCTGTTGTATCAATGCCCATAGGAATATACCGAAAATAGCAAAAAGAACAACGTATATCCAAGGCTGATGCAACGCCTGTTTTTCATGATATGGCATGATATTGTTATTATAAAATTATGTTGGTGCAAGATACAGAAAATGTGTATGATGTCCAAAGAATAATAAAAAATACATATTATTGCCTACCTTTGCAAAATAAAAGCAAAAGTACTATGGATGAACGATTGAAGGCGTTTGAGAGCCTCTTGAATATCATGGACAAGTTGCGTAACAAATGTCCATGGGATAAACAACAAACATTGGAGAGTTTACGGTATCTTACTATAGAAGAGACTTATGAGCTGAGTGATGCAATTATAGAAGGAGATTTGCAGGAGGTGGGGAATGAGCTTGGAGATCTGTTGTTGCATATTGTTTTTTATGCAAAAATAGGAGAGGAGAAAGGGGCATTTACCATCCTTGATGTTATAGAACGGATAAACAAAAAGCTTATCGAACGTCATCCTCATATTTTTGGTGACGTTGAAGCAAAAGACGCAGAAAGTGTAAAGAATAACTGGGAGAAGATCAAGCTAGCTCATGGAAAAGTCTCGGTACTTGAAGGCGTTCCGAAGTCTTTACCGGCAATTGTTAAGGCATATCGGATACAGGAAAAAGTAAGAGGAGTTGGTTTCGATTGGGAGAAACCCGAACAGGTATGGGAAAAAGTGAAGGAAGAGCTTAATGAATTGAAGGAAGAGGTAGATAATCATAGTTCTTTGGAGAAAATAGAACATGAGATGGGTGATCTGCTTTTTGCACTGGTAAACTATGCCCGGTTTATTGATGTGAATCCTGAAGATGCATTGGAGCGTACCAATAAGAGATTTATAAAAAGGTTTAAATATCTAGAAGAAAGTGCATTGAGAAATGATAAAAAGCTTCAGAATATGACGCTGGATGAGATGGATGTGTTTTGGGAAGAAGCGAAAAAGAGAGAGTGAATATGAATTCCCATGCCAACTACAGTCCTGAAAAACTACTGCAACATCTGATCAGTGAAATCACTCTTCAGTTTGGCCATGAAAAAGGAGATTGTTTCAGGCAAACTGTCACAAACTGCAGATTGGTTGATAGTGATGAGCATAAATTTGCCAGGCAGATTACTATTGCATATATGGCTTATGCTGAACTGGGTCTTGGTATTACCGGTATCGAAGCTGCGTTTATATATGATTATCCTGCCAGTAAAAAGCATCCTGCCTGTATCGATGCTCCACACCTTGAGATGTTGCTTCGGGGAATACATGTTATCCTGAAACTTAATACCACTAAAGTAAAAGTGCATTCAGAGAATTTTAGAAAACTACTGCTTGTACTTGCCGGAGATATTCAGGTAGTGTTAGTATTATTAGCGATTGTGCTTTACAAGGTAAGAAATATTGAAGAATATACCGATCAGGAGAAGAAGATGTTGTTGCGCGACACCAAACATCTTTACGCTCCTTTGGCACACAGGCTTGGGCTCTACCGCATAAAAACTACTATAGAAGACTTCATTATGCAACAGGAAGAGCCGGAGATCTACCATGTCATCAAAGCCAGGCTGAAAGAGAGTGAACAAAAACGGCTCGATTTTATAGAGGGATTCCTTCAGCCTATCAAACAACGGCTTCTTGCTGACGGTTGTAATTGTAGTTTTAAATATCGTACAAAATCTGTTTCTTCTATCTGGAAGAAGATGAAGAAACAAAAGGTTGATATTGATGATATCAAAGATCTTCTTGCTATTAGAATCATTGATGAAAGCGGTCATCATAATGAAAAAGAGAGTTGTTGGAGGATCTATTCGATAGTTACTGACCTCTATATACCTGATCCAAAACGTTTGCGTGATTGGATTACAGTGCCTAAAGCCAGTGGATATGAATCGTTGCATACAACGGTGAGAGGGCGTGAC
>JAVVFR010000105.1:0-6119 GCA_032250595.1 Bacteroidales bacterium
GCTCTGATTGGCGAGCGACTATCATAGGCAGCCACAAAAAGCGTTGCCTCATAGTTGCTCCCGGCAGGTATCATCATAGATTGCGGTACCACTTTTGCAGCTATATCGTCAAAAGTAAAGTCGAGTTTCCTAATATTATTCATCAACTTAGCAACAGCTTCTGCTTCAGCATTTCTAACCTCAGCAATCATTTTGTTGAAGATAACAACATCTGCGGCCAATACTGTACTATAAAAAGTATTGAATTCCCAAGACATCTCCCGCTTAATAAACTTATTGAACCCAGGTTCGTAATTAAATCCCATATCATACGTTTTGGGGTCTTCTCCAATCAGTTTAATAAGTTCTTGCTCATAATTCTCCAATTCTATTTTAAGCTTATAAGCCTCTCCTGTTTCAGGTTTAGCTTGATCGGGGATAAGAATAGAGATAGGCTTGTCGAAGTTATCGGTTTTCTTCACTTCACTTAAGTCAATATCGTATGCTTTTTTCCAATCAGCATCATTACGATGCGAACCGTCTTTTTTTGGACTAACACCAAATTCAGTAAATGCAACAACATCGGTCATAAGAATTTTGATTCTCTCGACCATGGCATCAGACTTCTCTTTCACTTGCAGCGCTTTGAGATAGAATGGTTCCACTTTCTCCTTTTGCTGCGTAAGCTGCTGTCTGAAGTCATTATACATCATTTCATTCTTAGCCTCGAAGTTTGCATTGGTTTGTTTTAGTCCATCATTAACGGTAACGAATGCCTGCAGAATATCTTTTGATACATTCAGTGCCAACAGTGCAGTAAGCACGAGGTACATCATACCAATCATTTTCTGCCGCGGCGTTTCTTTATATCCAGCCATTTATTACTTTCTTTAAGTTAAACAATTACAGTTAAAATACAGGGGATTCCCCTATCTGTTGCTCATAGCATTCAGCATATTACCATACACGGTATTAAGCGCTTTCACATTTTCTGTGAGTTGCGCAGCTTGTTCACTATAAGTGGCAGCAGTATCAGCAGAGTTATTAAGATATTGCATAAATTTATTAATACCTTCCTGCATCTTAGCAGTTGCTTCTACTTGTGCTTGTGAACCTTGTAACTGTAATTCATAAACATTATTAAGTGTAGCCAGGTTTTTAGAAATTCGTTGTAACTGTTCGCCATATTCAGCACCATTGATCTCACTGAAATCTATAGCTTCAGCAGATTTTGCGATAGACTCAGCAGACTGGTTCAACACTTGTGATGTGCGTTGATATGAGTCTGTTAATTCTGCAACAGAGCTGCTGGCATTTTCCAGATTGGTTACATAACCTTGTGTTGCTGCGGCAGCATCAGTGATCTCTGCCAATTTTTTGGCATTATCACCCAGATGTCGCATGCCTTCACCCAGGCTTGCAAGAAGCTCCGGTTCAATTTTTGCGTCAAGAAGCATATTGTCAAGCTCTTCTGTGATTGTTTTTGGCTGCTGATGTCTTGCAACAGAAGTAACACCTTCGGGCAATTCGCCTTCCTCTGTATCGTGATACATACCTGCAAGTTCAGGATAAACCAAACTCCAATCTGGCTCAACAAATGGTGGCTCAAAAGCGGAAAAGAAGAAAATTATTGATTCTGTACAGAGTCCAATAATCAGCATTATTTCGGCTCCCGGATAGTGATTGATTTTAAACAGTGCACCAAGAATTACCACAGCAGCACCCCATCCGTACAATTTTGACATGAAGTTTTTAAACTTCTTCGATTTTACTAAACTACCTATACCCATAAGTTAACAGTTTAAGATTTTTAATTTTTACAATTTGATCCTTTTTATAAATTAATTTGATACCATTCCATATTAATAGATGGCAGATGAATTCGGGCCATCACCTTCCATTCTGCCCAAGAATGTTTGTGCACATCTGAAACCGATATAGCTTTTGGCTGTATCTTGAAATTCATACGTACGTGTTCCTGTCTGAAGGTAATATCCGATATCTTTCCATGATCCGCCACGAATCACTTTACGTTTCAATGAAGGCGGGTCATCTTCTTTAGCTTCATAAGAATAGTCCATGTTAAGATCATGCGCCCAGCTGTAAGCCGATTCATCGTATGCATTGCTGGTCCACTCTGCTACATTCCCCGACATATCATACAATCCAAAATCATTGGGAGCATAATGCGCTACGATAATGGTATGGAACCCACCATCGTCGATATAATTTCCACGCAAAGGCTTATAATTGGCAAGGAAACATCCATAGTTATTTCTGATGTATGGTGAACCCCAAGGATATGTACTTAAGTCGAGGCCTCCACGAGCTGCCCATTCCCATTCTGATTCGGTTGGTAAACGGAAATCAAGTTCAATAGGTGTTTCTCTATTGCTCAGATAGCTGTTTCTCATTTGTGTTCTCCAGATACTGAATGCCCTGGCTTGCTCCCACGAAACCCCAACAACAGGATAGTGGTCATAGGCAGGATGCCAGAAGTAGTTGATCATAGGCTCATTAAATGAATAGGTGAAGTCTCTTATCCAGGTAAGTGTATCAGGATAAACCGGAATGGTCTTCTTTTCAACAAAAACAGAACGGTCGCGCATACCCTGATCACGGTTAGCCAGTTTGGCAGCTTCTTTGTAATTTATAAACCAATATTCATAAATCAACTTCCGGGTATCGATCTGTTTTACATAACGATATCTCTCATGCTCAGGCAGAAACATCTGATCCAGCGGGTTGTCTTCATCAGGGATACCCTTCCAATTGATCTTTTCATCCCAGTCGATTAGTTTTCTCCCTTCTTCACCAAGTTCTATCACTTCATCATTTTTATCAACCAAATAGTGTTGTCCCCAGAGTTCAGGTTCATCTTCTTCACCTAAGATAGTATGCGCTATTGAATCACGCACCCAATAAACAAATTGACGATATTCGTTATTGGTAATTTCTGTCTGATCTAAATAGAATGACTGAACAGAGACTGTTTTTGATGGGGCAGTGTGCCCATAAGGAACATCTTGTCCACTGTTGCCCATGATATAACTTCCCATGGGTATAAACATCATTCCAAAAGGTTTTTGTGAATAGAAATCAGGCCTGTCCTGAACACCCACTAACTGTCCGGTATGGTTTTTGCAACTGTATACCATCAGAACTAATGCGGCAAAGAGAAGCAACATTTTTATTTTACCTAATAATTTCTTGAGCATATCTAAGGGTTTTATGTTTTCGTATTTTAACGGATATTTTCTATATATTGTTTCGCTATCTCACAAAAAATCTTGTTTGATCGTACTTTGTGTCAAGTTTAGTAATTTTTATTTTAAAACAATAGCTTATAAACAGTTCATGCGACCCGCTACTTCTTCCCTGAGCTCCAAGTGCTGATGTTGTCACATCATAAGCATATCCTATTCTTAAAGAATTAGAAAATGGATATGCACCCATCAATATCCCTATAGCATCAGAAGCTCTATACGTAACGCCTGCCCAGTATTGATTATTGTATACAACATTAGCGTTGATATCGTATTGCGCTGATCCGAAATCAGATTTTACAAGAATATTAGGATTAAGCACAAAGGAAGGGTTTGGCAGTGGATAGTAGTATCCGGCGGTAAGATAGTAGTGCCTTTTTTGCGTATAAACCGGCAAATCACTAACCGGAATATATTCATCTTCAAGAATTTGATTTGATGAAATTCCAACATAGAGTTGGTCGGGAATTCTATAGTATGCACCAAAACCAATATCCATTAACATATCACTCTCCTTGGCTCCTGAGAGCAATGGATCACCGTCGTCGATAGGTCTGAATTTGGAAAAATCAATTGTTTTATCATTTAATCCCAGGCTTGCTCCAATACCTAATTTGCCGGGGCCAATATTCAACCGGTAAGCATAATTTAACCGTACCTGTAAATTCTTTTCAAAACCAAGCTCATCCTGAAATATTAAAAGGCCAAATCCACTGCTGATAACATCAATGGGAGCATCAACAGTTAAGAGATAGGTAACAGGATTTACATTATCCTCGCCATCAGAAAAACCAACCCATTGTTGCCTACCCAACACATTGGTGCATATTTGGTCTCTGGCTCCGGAATAACCCGGATTGAAAGTAAGCTGGTTAAACATAAATTGTGTTAGCTGCATCTCCTGCTGGGCATATAAACCCGAACCGATGGATGCCAGTATAACTATTAATAAATGCCTTATTTTTAACATCTTTTTCAATGGTTTTTCTTAAGCGGTGCTAAAATAACAAAAAAAAATTAATACCAACAAATCTTTATTATATTATAAATGTTATGATCAAGTAAAAGAATCACTAGTTTGCAAATATAAGATAAATGTGCGTATGATACTAAATTTTACTGGAGCTCTATTAACCCCTTGTTTGTGTGCTTTTTACCAACAGTATCAACAATGATCCACTAAAATTATCACGAAAGTACAAAAAGCAATTCTGCAAATGTTTCAAAAAAAAAAGAATTTTTTCAAATTATTTTTACTTTTTTTTAAAATATTATTGTTTTAGAAACATTTTTTTCTTTCCTCCTTGCTCACATTAACTTTTGATACACCTGCCACCAACGGTCAGGCACTTCATTTTTCAATGCGATCTGATAATCATTAAAAGAGCAAGGAACCATATAGTGTCTTTCATAATTAATAGAAGATGCATTATCACAAGGTACTTGCATCCACCACCTGTCGGAGATCTTCGACTTCAGGAATACGATCTCATGTTCATGGTCTTCAATAGGCACCATATACTTCACAAAATCCTGTTCGCTATAATCAACACTTTTCAGCGGGAAATCATTTTTACGCATATAATACCCTTCGATAAAGAACCATATCAGTTGGGCAGCAAGATGAGCTGTTTGTCCGAGGTTATCGTAATCCGGATTAGTTTCATAAATACCCAATGACGACAGTTTATCGCTGGCCCCGGCATATTTAAGCATCTGGCAGGCATCCTCTCCATAGAAACCGTTTGGTGAAGGGTTTTCGTTGCCGGGCGCATCCGATTGCCTGATAGCGGCCATATCTACACTTATCATATCCGCATTACGGATAAGCGGCTCGGTTTCATCGATATTTGTTCGTATTACACCCAAGCGATAGGCATCAAAGAGCAAATTTTTCAACAGCTTTAAAGCATCATAATCAATATAATACGACTGGTGTCCAATATTTGTAAAATTAAAAAGAAAGTTGGGTTGATGCAGAATTATTTTACTGAGGTAGGAAGTATTGTCCATTTGTCCTTCCACATCACCAATATCGAACCGGGGATCAACAGCAACAATATTGATGATCTGCCCGAGCGACTCATAAGCTCTATAATTAGCATAGGTAAGATCCTGCGAGCCACCCATAATAACAGGAAATATTTTTCTGCTTATTATTTCAGCTACTACTGCAGCTACAGCATAGTAGGTATCTTCTACAGTATGTCCGAGTCTGATATTCCCAAGATCGGCCATCTTGAGGGTATAGTTACCCCGATACAATTCATAAAAGTATTTACGTATTTGATCAGGTGCCTGATCTGAACCTCCGTTGCATATGGCATTACGGTCTTCTTCAACCCCTATAATCACAATATCAATATCTTCAAGATCAGGAAAAGGAAGGTCATCTCTAAATACTTTCATTGCATCACCCATACGACGGTAATTTTTCCCGTCACCGAAAGTAAAATCAGTGATTGATACAGGTTTGAAAAAATCTGCCAGCTCCATAATGATTTATATATAAATTCCGGATAAAGTTAGCGTTTTTTTGTTTTCTTAACCGTTTTTTTACCACTAGTTTTTGCCGTACCCTTAATTATTTTCTCACACGCTTCGATGGTCAGTTCTTTAGGGTCAACTGTTTTAGGTATTCTGTAATTCTTTTTTTCATAAGAGATATACGGCCCGTAACGGCCATTGAGTATCATCAGGCCGGGCTTCTCATCAAACTTTTTAATAACTCTCTCTTTATCTTTTTTTCTTTTCTCCAGGATAATCTCTATGGCTCTGTCCAGATTAATATCTGCCAGTTCTTCCCCTTTGGGTAAAGAGAAAAACTGGTTGTTGTGTTTCACATAAGGCCCAAAGCGCCCTATTGATACCGAC
>JAVVFR010000106.1:0-6112 GCA_032250595.1 Bacteroidales bacterium
TGCTGAACACTCTACTGTGATATCAGCAGGTGGTGTATTAAACACTGGTGCTGTGATGTCTTCCACCAAAACATTCTTACTACAAACAGCACTACATCCATTTCCATCGGTAATGGTTAATGTTAATGTAAAAGAAGCGTTACAATTTGTTCCGGTAGTTACAGTAACGGTTTGAGAATTACCCCCCGAAGAGATTGTACCGTTACCGGAAATACTCCATTGATAAGTACTCATACTAACAGGAGCTGTATAAGTCAAAGATAACGATGGACATACCGGCCCATTGTCACCATCAATTGAACAGATCGGTAAAGGATAAACAATGACATCAATCTGTGCAGGAGTACTTTCACATCCATTATCAGTACTAGTCACATAATAAGTATAAGTTCCTGTTACTCCTGTAGAAGGTGTTGGTGCACCAGACAACTGTGTCATCTGATCATCATACCATATAAGATTCGTTCCTTGAGCCGTTAATGGTACAGATTGATCCCCTAAACAATAATATACATCGGTTACAACAGGCGGAGGAGTGTAATTTACCAACACATCCAAACACTCCGTAGCATTACCACATGCATTGGTGGCCAGTATGCAGTAAGTGCCTGATTGAGCTGGTTGTGCATTAGTGATCACCAGCGTGGATGCGGTAGCTCCAAGGATAGGTACTCCATTATATGTCCAGCTAATTGTATATGGTTGGGTCCCGGATAAATTAGCTGTGATAGTGATATCATCCCCTTCACAAACGGCTATATCCGGAATGGGATCTATCGTCACAGGAATACAATCTACATTACCAAAATTTACATCTGTAACTACAGGGTTTATAATACTTGTAAGTACATACCATCCCCAATCTCTGACCTTCGTAATATCAACATAGGCAGGATCTTTCATAATGGGTGTGGCAAAAGGAATAGGAGCTGCCATAGCATTGGGATATGTCTGGGTGTAGTTACTAAATGCAGGATCGTTGCATTCAAAAATATGCCAGTCAGTGTAGGGGATATCGGTAAATGAATAGGCCCCATTAATGTCGGTATACTCAACAACAAGAATATCTAGACCTTCTTCTTTAAAACTAAGACAAATAGGGAAATTCGAAATCGTTGGTTCAGTTAAGGAGTCCCATATCCCATTTCCGTTGTTATCCTGAAACTTAACTCCGGAAATTTCGCCATATAACTTCTCCGGAATAGGTATCGGTACGGTTTTATTACCATAGTTATCCAACGCAACATGTCCGGAAGAACCGGATACATAAGATGAGCCAAGCCGTGAATCTGTAGAAAATAAAGGATTAAGTGGATCATTGTAAACATATCCACCAAACTCATCATAAATAGGGGAATAATTGGATTGTAAACTCCTTGACCAGAAGAAAGTACGACTAAAATGCAATCTAAAGTAGATATGGGCATCTCCGGCGTCAGTATTAATACCGGAGTTGATCAAATCTTGCCGAGTGATAAGAAAAGAGCGCCTGAGCGCGGTGACAGTGCCATCTCCTCCAACAGGTGTGTTTATCTGATTTTGGGGAAGCGGAACAAATTCATAATTAGCCCATTTATTATTTGCCAGGTCATTTTGAGCAAACTCTATCTCTGACATGGTAGACAATGGCAAAGCAAAGCCATTAGGATCAGGAAAAGCATCTGCATCGGTCAGGTCCATTCGTCCTACCTGTATCCCCTTCACCAAATCGATAAAACGGTATCCCTGAGAATTGGTAAAATCAAAAGATACTCTGACAGAATCGAAGTTGGTAAAATTCTGCGTTAGTCCTGTAAGGGTTATCTTATAAGGAACCCACTCACCTTCTTCCCAGTAGTTACCGAGATTTCCGGTAGTATAGGAAGTTGACCATAATCCGTTGCCACCTTGATTGATACGGTAACCTTTCAGTTTTATCTGCGATTGACTGTAAGATAATTGAGGAATGATAACTGTTATCAAACAGATTAATCCTAAAATAAAAGTCCTTTGAACATTTAATAAAAAGGAAGGAACATTTTTTGTCTCTTTCAAAACAGCATCACTTACCAGCGATGAAGTTGAATCTTTGCACAGGGTTTTTGTTTTCATCATTAATTGAGGTTATTTGTTATTTGGTTTTCTTATATTATTTGAAATTGGATACTTTTCTTTTTTCTCTACAAAAAATATTTTTATTCACCATCGTGTCAAAACAATGGAGATAAACATTATAAAAATAGTATAATTGATTGTTATTTAGTTGATAGCATCGCCATACCTTCCTGCTTTTATTCAATGTCAAAGAACGTATTTTATGCCTAAAATAATTTGCTAATATAATATGATAATTGTCTAAAAACAAATATTATAAAAACTTTTTTAATAATAATAACAGTAAGAAAATTCCTTATTAGTCTGTTTTATAGTCTTTTATAGCAATTTTTTATAAATAAATATTTTTTTTGTTAACTTTAATAATAATCTTTATTGAATGCCATATATGTTTTATCACTATACTTTATCGTATTATGAACATGTATTTTTTTTGCAACAACATTATATTTCTTTATTAATTATTAATTTATCTTTTAAAAAAAATTAAATAGTTTTTTGAATTTCAAAAATTCTGTATATTTGACAATCAACATCAAATAAAATAGTCAATTAATTAAATATATTTCTAACCAAAACAATTCAATAACTATGAAAAACATGTACACTATTAAAATCAGTAACATTCTTTTTGCCACAGCGATATTAATTATCCTGGCAATAGGAAACAAAGTAGAAGCTCAGTATTGTATACCTTCATCCGATTGTAGTATGGGAGATGATATCAACAATTTTTATACTACAGGGGCCTCTACCAACATCACCAACATGAGTTCAGGGTGTAGTAGTGGCGGGTATATCAACTACCCCACTACCACACACACACTAATTGTTGCCCCCGGAACATCATTTGGTATAAACTTACAAACTTCCGGACCCTATGAGCAAGGATTTACTATTTGGGTAGATTGGAATCAAGACGGAGACTTTACTGATGCTGGGGAACAAGTTTGGACTTCAGGCTCTTATGGCTTGCAGTTATATACAGGTACGGTAGCCGTACCTACCACTGCCACTGCCGGCAATACACGTATGCGTGTCATGGGAAGTTACTACTGTGTTCCATCCAACCCATGTACTCCGTGTGATATTTATGGAGAGACAGAAGACTATACCATAACCATTACAGGCACTCCCCCCACCTGCCTTCACCCTACAAACCTTAGTGTAAGCAATATCACTGTTGGAGCAGCGACCCTTGACTGGACAGAGAATAATACTGCTACAGAATGGGAGGTGGAATATGGGTTAACAGGTTTCAGCCAGGGCACAGGAAACACTGTAATTGTAACTTCAAAACCATATACTCTGTCGGGTTTAAACGACACCACCTCTTACGACTTCTATGTAAGATCAATCTGTACTGTGGGCGACACTTCATTCTGGTCAGGGCCGATCTCTTTTTTAACACCTTTCGACATGAATTGCCCCGGTGGGCCGCAAGCAACAGTATTTACTGAAGATTGGGAGCTTGGACAAGGCAGCTGGACCGGCGATATCGGTAGCTCAAACGGCCAGTGGCAAATTAACTCCGGATCTACCGGATCATCAAATACCGGCCCTGATGGTGCACATAGCGGCACACAATATATTTACTATGAAGCCTCGGGCTCAGGCACAGGATTTCCCGGTTCAGCAACCATGGTATCTCCCGCTGTTGACCTTACCGCTGCAGTGGATATCGCCATACTCAGTTTTTGGATGCACGGCTATGGAACAAATATTGCCGGGGCCAATTTAAGTATCGCTGTTGGTAGTAATGCTATGGGTCCTTTTACTACTGAATATTCAAATACATTTCTGAACGAATTACAGTCAAATATGTCTGACCCCTATATCCAGGAGTTTGTAGACCTTTCTGTTTATGCCGGACAAACTGTATATCTTGAAATAACCTATACCAATCCAAACACCAGCTATTATAGTGACTTTGCTATTGATCTTCTGGAAGTTATGGAATGCCAGGCATGTGCCAACCCACCTAACGTTGACTTAGGTGCCGATAGCTTATTTATCTGTGCTGACGATTCTGTTACACTATATGGTGGAACATTCGATGCTTATGAATGGTCCACCGGACACACCTCTGATACTATTGTTATCGACTCCTCAGGAATAGGACTGAATTCAGTGATGATCACCCTCAGCGTTACCGACAGTATTGGCTGCAAAAACAATGACACTGTTATTGTAACTTTTGTTGATAATCCTTCAACATCTATTATTGGTGCCGATACTATGCTATTTTCTCACTCAACAACATTAGATGCAGGAACAGGGTTTTATTCTTATCTCTGGTCAACAGGAGATTCAACACAAACTCTTATTGTAGATAATAGCAATATCAGTATCGGTGACAATGTACTTAGTATCACCGTATCCAACGAATACGGTTGTACCTTCACCGCAACAAAAAATCTCTTTGTGCACGACGATACAGGTTTGGATGAACTTAACAACGAGATTATTGTGCAGGTCCATCCTAATCCCAGTAAAGGTGTTTTTGTTATCGAAATTATTAGTTTAAATGGTGATTATGTATTGGATATCAATAATATGAACGGACAAACTGTTGTCAGCGAGCTGATAAAACCTTCATCATTTAAAAAAGAGTACGACTTAAGCAAGTATGCCGGTGGAATATACATTCTAAGGCTTTATAATGAAGACACTTTCCTGACAAAGAGACTATTAATCAACCCCTAATATAGTAAAGTGTTGTAATTTTTACTAAAAGAAAATGCTGCTCCTATTTGAGCAGCATTTTTTCTTTGATTGATCCGGATATCACAACAATAATCAATAAAACCATAAAAAAAAAGTAATTACTTTTACACTATGATGGAAAAAGGGTTTATATATAGTGTCGTCATTGTGATTATTTTCTTATTGATACTCATAAGCAGCTTTAAGAGAAGATTCTATATTACCCGAATGATCATGCAACTAGTGGGGCTGTTTATTATTCCGGGTATAACAGTGCTCTTTTTCAATGAGGCACGTATACTTATTCATGATAATAGCGCGCTGTTGCCCATATCAGGAGGTTTTACGGGAGGTATTTTTCTATACTACTTTCTGCTAAAACGCTGGATAGGATTCTCCACTTTTGAGCATGAACTAACCCATGCGATAGTAGCCTTATTATTTTTTCGGCGTATCAAACGTTTTGTAGTAACCAAATATAAAGGGGGCTACATTCAACACTCCAATGGGTTTGGCGGTGAATTTGGCAATCGGATGATCTCCCTGGCCCCTTATTACCTTCCAACCATGATGCTGCTATCAGTTTTAGCACGGCCTTTCCTGCCTGATATTTGGTTCCCATGGTACGATATATGGATTGGAATCACTTTTGCATGGCAACTTATGGATAGTATTGATGAGATAAAAAGAAATTGGTCTTCCCGATTGTTTCTGACAGCCAACACTGATACCGTAAGCCATACCGATATTAAGATGTCAGGATTCATATTTTCGTTTATAATAATTGTTGCCCTGCTCCTGTTTTTCCTTGGTATCATCCTTTTTATCATTAACAACGGATATGAAGGCATAGGAAATTGGTTAAAATCACTTTTCTCAACTGCCTATAATAAATGGCATGCTTTGTTTCGTGAGATATTAACTTACTTTAAAAGTTTGTAATGGCACATCATCACCTCCTCTTTTTCAAAGTCCCACAGGTGTAATCCATTGCCCTTACACCACTTAAAGGCTTTACACCCGGAACATATCCCTTTTTTTGCCCATGATTTGTCACGCATCAACTGGTAACGATTCTCCCATACATCAATAAAATTATCGGAATAGATATTTCCCTGGATCACATACCGGCTATTGTTCGGACATGCAGCAATAGATCCGTCTGAAAGCACAGAGGCAATATTTATTCCTGCACGACAGAAAAAATAACCATCCCGAACCTCTTTCTCATAATTCCCTAAAAACCCTTCACATCCGTAACTCACATTGATATCACCCTCTTTTCGGGTTGTTTTGATAAATTCCATAAGCA
>JAVVFR010000107.1:0-6040 GCA_032250595.1 Bacteroidales bacterium
GGTTTGTTTTTTGCTCTTTGCGACGACAATGCATAGTTAACGCTCAGCCGCCACATAGCACTGGTTTTTCGGAGCAGGTGGCCGTTCTTTTCGTATTGAAAACGATTGATTAACCTTTCGTTGGAGTCGATCTGATAAAAATTCCATGCCCCGGAATAGTCGATGATAAACTTCTCAAGCAGTGTTGTCCTGGCCGAAAGTAACAAAGGCGCCCATCGAATACTGTCTTTTGCAACATCATAACTGGTGCTTATACGTAAACTCTCGATGAGTTTTGTTTTCTTAAACCCTGTCACGGTATCTTTTTTTGAACGCGCTTTCATCTCTAAGTTATTGCCGATGGCAAAAGTCACTCTCCCCGATTCCTGATCGGGAGGACTTCCATAGGGCAATGACTCAAATACCGAATATTTTGCAGATTCTGCGATAGGTATTCCCCCCGTTGGTACCTGGTAGTGTTTATAATAACCCCAACGATACGCTCCAAAACCCGGAGCATATGAAAACTGTACCGATGGGTCAATAACATGTCTGATTTTGTTTATCGGTAGTCGCTTTAACCAACCTCGGTCAAAATTGTAAAACATGTAAATTTTTGTACTGAAAGTAGAGGAAATATTAAAGTCTCTGGCAGCTCTCATGCCTGTTAAGGTATCGGTATCAATATACCCGGTGATCGTGTCTCCTCCTTGTATGACAGTACCACTATTCCATGATTTATGAAAATACCTGAAATACCACCGTTCATTATAAGTAGCTGTATTAGAAACATTTATGTAGTTTAGCAGAGAAAAAGTACTGTTTGCCCTGGCAGTATGATGTATCCCATTATTAAAATCCTTGAATTTTAAGTCTTTAAAAAGAGAGTCAATGGTTTGTACACTGTTAATGGTATTCATAGAATAACTAACATTAATATCTTCAAACCATTTTTTGCCTCCGATAGGATTTTTTCTTTTAAAAGGATAGAATCTTTTCATGGAGGCGATAGCGACCCTGGGCAAGGTCATAGTCATCATTTTTGTTTTGGTATTATAATCATGAGTAAGTGAAGCGTTGAATGAGAAGAGGCCGCCGAAATTAGTGGTAAACCCAACAGAGGATTTGAAGGTATTGGAAACCTTGTCATTTATACTCACATTGTTATATTTGTTGTAGCTGCTTGAGATAATATTTACATCGGCAGTGAAACGGTTTTTTGGATGTGCTTTAGGGTCCTGGTTATGTTTCCAGATAAATTTATAGTCGTTGCCACTCTCATAGTCGGGGGAGTCTTTATCACCCAGCTTTGTGGCAGAGTAGCTGGCGCTGATGTTACCGGAAAATTTGTAACGGATTTTGTAATTTGAGAAGGCCTTCATACCCCAGCTGCCACGAGAATATATTCCTCCGGTGATGGCAAGGTCAACGGTATCGTTTATAGCAAAATAGTACCCGCCATCTTCCAGAAAAAAACCTCTGCTACCTGCTTCTCCGTAACGTGGAATGATGATCCCTGAACTCTGGCCGCTCTGATTGGGAAACAATCCGAAAGGGACAATCAGAGGGGTAGGGATATCTTCGATCTTTAAAAAAGCAGGACCGGTGATAATTTTATCTTTTGGAATTACTTTGGCCTTGCCAAAATGAATCTCAAAATGGGGATGCTCATGGTTTGTACAGGTAGTATAAGACCCTGAACTGATGTTAATATGGTCGTTGGGAAGTTTTTTGATGGAATCGCTTAAGATATATCCTTGTCCTTCACTGGTAACCACACTCCTAATGAAGCCTTTTTTTGTTGATATATTATAGAAAATCTCTCTTGTTTTATACTCCTGATCACGTTCAGTGAACTCCGGTTTGTTGATCAAGGTACCGGTAGAGTCAAAAAAACCTTTTGAAAAAATTAATGACTTGTTGAAATCAAGCATTACATACCCTCCGTTTAGCTCTATCTGCTGGTATTGAATGTTCGCCTTGTGATAATTGCCATACATATAGGCTTTGAATGCACTAAAGTCCATAACAATAGAGTCATGAGCCTCATAATCAACACGTGCTTCAAGCATAAATGAAGGTTTACGTGCTTGTTCTTCAATGGAATCGCTAGGTAATGCTGCTGTATCGGCAGGCAACGTATCGTTTACAACTTGAGATAATGAAACGACCGGACAAAAGAGAAGGATTGCCGATAATAATACAATATGGCGATATCTTGTTAATTTCTTCGTTAACAACTGGTCTTACACTTTATATCAATACAACTATTAAATCATTACATTTGCATATACTAACAGAAGCAAAATTAGGTTAATTCTTTAAATGAAACTCTATTATCGTTGTAGAATTACTTATTATATCATCGGATAAAAACTATTAGGTTTGAAACGGATAAGGTACATACTTAGTATTACAGTTGTATTGTTTTTCTTTCTGACGTTACCTGTTGAAGCACAGGATAACGACAACACCAAAAAGTGGGTTGTTGTAATTGATCCGGGACACGGAGGCCATGACCCGGGCGCAGTGCGCGGTACATTTAAAGAAAAAGATATTACACTGGCTATGGCATTGAAATTAGGCAAAATGCTGGAAAAGGTTGAAGGGGTTGAAGTTATTTATACGCGTGAAAAAGATGAGTTCCTCGAATTATATAAACGTGCTGAAATTGCAAATAAAAATAAGGCAGACCTCTTTATCTCTATCCACTGCAATGCTGTCAGCTCAGTAAAACCTTACGGTGTTGAAACATGGGTGATGGGGCTGCATAGAAGCAAAGAAAACCTTGAAGTAGCTAAAAAAGAGAATGCTGCAGTATTGCTGGAAGAAGATTATGTTAAACAGTATGATGGGTTTGACCCAAACTCCGTTGAAGCCGATATCGTATTCTCTCTTTACCAAAATGCATTTCTTGAACAGAGTGTTGCATTTGCCTCTCTGGTGCAGAATGGTGTAATTGCCCGCGCCAAACGATTCAACAGAGGGGTGAAACAAGCCGGATTTCTGGTATTGTATAAAACAACAATGCCCGGAATACTTATTGAAACAGGATTTATCTCTAATGAGAATGAACGTAAATATCTTAACTCCGATGCCGGTCAAAAAGCCATTGCTACCGGTATCTATGATGCCTTTTTGAAATATAAGTGCAGTATCGATGAGGTTGTCATTGAACAAACAGATGTTGCTGCCGATGCCGACTCTTTGGCTTTAGCAGCCCCTGCGGATGGCAGTGGTGAGAAAAATAAGGTGCTGCCGGTTGTCAGCAACAAAGAACAACCATTATCGGATAATCATCAAGAAAATAAAAAACCTGAACTCTATTATAGTGTGCAGATATTTGTCTCTTCTCTGGAAAAAGACAATAATGATCCCGTATTCGATGGGATGGATGACGTTCATGTATATAGGCAAAATAATGTTTATAAATACCTTGCAGGGCACTATAAAACACTACGCGAAGCATCAGATTCCTGTCAGAGAATCAGAAAACAGGGCGTATACACCGACGCTTTTGTAGTTGCTTTTTATAAAGGCAATCGTATATCAACAGATGAGGCTAAGATATTGAGCAAGGAATGAAAACGGATGATGCGTTATAATATTTTTAATGCTATTCCGAGCATTCTTTTATTATCTTTGCATAATAGAAACAATCATCAGGTGCATGTTTTTTTATACTTATTTGCACAATAGCGTATTAATAGCAATATTTTATTGAGGAAAATATTAGATGTCTTTAAAAATCATATAGCGATCCATGAAAATCCGCATTAGAAAAGAGGTAAAAGCAGCACTTCTCTTCATCGTTGCCCTTTTATTGTTTATATGGGGCTTAAATTATATGAAAGGGAAGAATATTTTAAAAAAAGACCTGATTATCTATGCTGTGTATGAAAGAATAGCCGGTTTGTCTGCTAATAATCCTGTGTTAATCAATGGCTATCAGGTGGGTCTGGTTCGTAACATTAGCTTCATTCCCAATGACCCTTCCGGTCGATTGCTTGTTGAAATGGGTATTACGGAGGATATAAAAATACCAACAGACTCCAGGGCCATCATTCAACCCGGACTTATTAGCTCCAATGTTATTAATATCAGACTTGGAAAATCATTTGTTTTTGCTGAACCTAATGACACATTGAACGCAGATGTGGCTATCAGCATTCAGGAGCAGGTGAGCCTGGAAATGATGCCGGTAAAAATTAAAGCTGAAAATCTTATGATGTCTCTCGATACTGTAATAAATGTTATCAGATATATCTTTAATGAAGAGACCAGGGATAACCTTTCTAGGTCTTTTGCCAGCATAAGAAGGTCGATTGATTACTTGAAAAGCACCACCTATAACATTGATACACTTGTTAGTTCTCAAAGAAGTAGGCTTGCTTTGATTATTGGGAATGTCGCTTCTATAAGTCAGAATATTGAAGATAACAATGAATCGATAACCAGAATAATCAGTAATTTCTCAGACGTCAGTGACTCCCTGGCAAAAGTGGATTTCAATAAAACTATTGCCAATCTTGATAAAACGGTCTCTGATTTCTCAGCTATCGTTGAGGAGATAAAAACGGGTGAAGGGAGCCTTTCAAAACTGATCAACAACGACACGTTATACCAACAACTTTCTCTCTCTGCAGAAGAGATGAAAGCTCTAGTAGAGGATATGAAACTCAATCCGCATCGCTATCTGCACTTTAGTGTATTTGGAAAGAATCCAAAAAAAGACCAGTATCAACCTGCTGACAAATAGTAAAATTGCTGCTTGTTTTATTATGATGGTTGCGTTGTTTCCCGCCAGTAAAAAGCCTGTTGATTTATTTTGCCGATGATTTAAAAATATCTTCTTTGGTTAATGGACGCTCTTTTGTTCGTAGTGAGAAACCTTTTAGATACCTTTCTGATTCTCTTAACTCCTTTTCCGGAAAAATAGTGCCAACAGGCTTCTCTAGGAATACAATGCCAGAAACCGTTCCGTCTTCAAATTCGATGCGCAAGCTGGTGCTTACCGCCTTATTAATACCTACCAGCGCTTCGTGCTCGTCTCTGACGTAATAGATGGTCTCTGAATTACTCTCTACATACATCTTTTTTAGTATACCATCATTAAAAAAGCCAGTGACATTTTTTCCTTTTATTTGGTTGTATTTCTGTGGTGCATCGCTGGAGATGATAAATGAAGCACTGTGTAGAAACATCCTGAAGAGCTGACCATCCTTAAAGAGCAAGGTAATAGAATCGGCTATTGCCTCTGTGTCATCAAACCATATTACAGGAGCATGATACATCTTTACTGTAGAGTCGGAAAAATTGTAAATAATAGAGTCTGCAGCTCCCTGGAAATCATTCCTGAAGAATTTAGCCTGATGATATGCTTTAAACAGCTTTCCTTGTTGCAGGGTGTCAAAAGTGATATGCAGTGAATCGGCATGAAGAAAAAGAGAGTCGGCGTTGTCGACCATAACAGCATAAGCACTATCGGTAATAAACGATCGTCCGTTGTCTTCGAAATACTCCCCAAAATGGCCATAGACCGTAAAGTTGTTAAGGGTATCATGAATCTCAACATTCCGGTAAGCTCTTCCATAGGAGAGATTGCGGTCGTAATACAGACTGTCGCCTACAATTTTATGTTCATTGTTTGTAAGCCATGCCCTCTTCATAAAACTTGCTATATCCTTTTGTGTGTCGTACCATCCACGTTCACAGTAGATCGTGTTTTCATCGCTCCGTATGACCGATGGGCCATAAAGAAAGGCAATCTCTGTGATGGTGTTGTAGTGTAAGGTGTCGGTGAAAATAGTATATTGGGGATTTTCCAGAACCACTTCATCATGAAATATAAAATGCTTGTCATGAGTATAATAATACCCTTTTTTGCTGACCAGCACATTGGATTTACTTACAATCTCTCCCCAGGTGATATAACTGGCCATATCTTTATTCCCGTCATAAATGAGCTTGTCGGTGGTGAGGGTTACTTGTGGGTCAGCGAGACTTACATTATCTGTGATAACTGAGATCTTGGTTTTTCCATCATATAGGAGCTTGTCGC
>JAVVFR010000108.1:0-6034 GCA_032250595.1 Bacteroidales bacterium
ATAAGGGTGTTACAATCTGGATTTCAGGAATATGAGTTTTTGTCGGTTAATAGTGTTTCTCTATGTATTCTTTAGGAGAGAGTTCATTAACATATTTATGGTAGTTGGGGATTCTGCCACCAAATGCAATGCCTTTTAGGTTAAGTTTCTCACAAAGTTCTTTTCTGTAATCGTATAAACGACGGCCAAGCCGCAAGCCTCTGTATTCTGGCATGATAAAGACATCAATGCCATAAAGAACATCACCCTCATTGGTATGTGATTTGAAAGTATAGTTTCCTGTAATCTCCTTATAAGTATGATGTTCTATAAATTGTTCATAGTCTACTATTATTGAGAGGGCTACCCCTGCCAACACTCCATCTACTTTCACGACTACCTGTCCTTGCGGGAATTTTTTTATTAATGTTTTTATCTCATCCTCTTTCCAATGTGTATCCGGCATTGTTTTATATACCGTAACCATGGCTTCCTTTAACTCTTGGTAATCTTGAATCTCCAGAAATTTTAGCTCTATATTCTCAATATTTTTAAGTTGCATTTTTATTTGATTTATATTACCCAAGATTTTTTTGAATCCATTGTAAAATTACGATGAATATTTAAAAAATATTTTGATTTACAAATAGTCCATTATTTTCCCTGAGATATGAAGTAAAGATATTTCTGCAAGTTTTGCTTGATATTTCACAGAGATAAGACGTTCTTCGGCATCGAGGAGGCTTTTTTGCACTTCACGCAATTCGAGTCCTGCAAGGCTCCCCAGCTTATATCGATGCAGTGCAATCTCAAGGGTTTCACGGGCTATTGCCAGATTTTGTTCTTCGAGTTGCAGGAGGCGCAAATTGTTTTCGTAAGCGTAATAGATAGTGATCAGGTCTGCTTTAACCTCCTGTTCCACCTCTTTGTATTGAATCTCTTTGTTTTCAATTTCAATACGGGCAATATTTTTTTCACGTCTTCTGTTAAAGCCGTCGTAGATATCTACCCCTAATGTAAGCCCATAGCTTACACCGTGGGTTTGCTGGCTTCGGTAATCACCTGTTTGGTAAGTGTTAAATAAATATCCATACCCGGTCGACATAGAGAGATAGGGATAAGATCGTGATTCAATGATTTTATAATCAAGTTCTGAGACAACCTGGTTTTTGGAGGCAATTTGCAGGCTTGTATTGTTATCGAGTGTAAGTGTCATAAGTTCATCATAAACAAGGTTCATGTTAATGACGATTGATGTATCTTCTGGGATGATGGCTTCTCCCGGATTTTCGGAGGCCATGAGTTCGTTAAGTCTGACTTGTGCTGTGTGCAGCACTTCTTTTTGACGGGCGAGGCGGGAGCTGTCGGCATTGAGGTATACAATAGACTGCAGCAGTTCCATTTTGGAAGCCCCTCCCAGGAGGTAACGTTGTTCATCGATACGTACACGTTCTCGGGATAACGAAACGGCATAAGTGAGGTTTTTGTATTGTATGAGTTGTTCGATATAGTAGTTGTATTCAGCGGCAATCTGTGCTACAAGATTTTCTACCGACATTTGTGTGCTGAGGGCTCCCAGGTTATACTGGATTCCCAATTTACGATAGGTGTTTTGAACCTGAAAACCTTTGAATATTGTCATGCCCAGGTTCACTGATGAGGAGGCCGAGGTATTGTGTATTCCTGCTGTTGTGATGTTATCGCCACTGCGCATATTTTGCTGTGTTGTGTTTACGGCACCACTGTATTGGCTTGTTGAGGTTATCGTTGGTAATCTGCCTGCATTTCCGGGTGAATAGTTGGCAGCTGCGATCTCTTGATTGTTGCGGGTTACCTGCAATGCAAAATTCTTTTCCAGCCCTTTTTGGATGCAGTGGCTCAGGCTATGGCTCTTTTCCTGTGCTGTTATGTTGTTTATAAAAGAAAAGAAGATCAAACAAACAAACAGGTTAATTGCTGCTGGTAGGGATATCTTCTTCAGAATTGTTACCTTCATGATTACTGTTTTTAGTTTCATTGGAAATGAAAAGATAGATGGCCGGCACTACGTAAAGGGTAAGGAAAGTAGAGAGTGCTAATCCACCAACTACAGCGACCCCCATAGCGATACGACTTTGTGCACCTTCACCCAGTCCTAAGGCAAGCGGCATGACTCCAAGTATTGTCGACAGGCTGGTCATGAGGATAGGTCTGAAACGCGCTGCGGAAGCATAACGGATTGCATCCAGCTTCTTCATGCCTGCTGTCTTACGCTGGTTGGCAAACTCTACAATGAGGATACCATTTTTGGAGACCAACCCAATCAGCATAATGATTCCTATCTGGCTGAAGATATTCATAGTAATATTGAAATACCACATAAACAACAATGCTCCTGTAAGAGCCAGGGGCACAGTCATCATTACGATAAATGGATCTTTAAAGCTTTCAAACTGGGCAGAAAGGACGAGGTAAATAAGAATAATTGCTAAGAGGAAAGCAAACATCAGGCTGGAGGAGCTCTCCATAAAGTCTTTGGAGTCACCGGAAAGAGCAGTACGGAATGACTCATCGAGTACTTTGTCGGCGATCTTGTCCATCTCTTCTATCCCTTCGCTGATGGTTTTGCCTTCTGCCAACCCGGAAGAGATGGTTGCTGCCACAAAACGGTTGTAACGAAACAGCTGTGGAGGGGCTGTGGATTCCACCAGCGAAACGAAGTTGTCGAGTTGCACCATCTGGCCCTGGTTGTTTCTTACATACAGAGACTTCAGGTCGAGGGGTTTGTTACGGTCTTTTCTCTCCAACTCTCCCAGTATCTCATATTGTTTGCCATTCATAATAAAATACCCAAAACGCTGACCGCTCAGTGCCAACTGAAGTGTCTCTCCAATATTCATGGTAGAGATACCCAGCAGGTTGGCCTTGTCGCGATTGATGACAATCTGTAATTCGGGCTTGGTAAACTTCAGGTTAACATCGGCCATTACAAAAGTGGGGTTATTGTTGACCTCTTCCATAAATTGAGGCAGTATCTCCCGAAGCTTCTCTATATTGGGTGCTTGCAACACATATTGTACAGGAAGGCCTGCACGTCGTCCACCAAAAGTCGATTGCTGAATGACATTGGCTCTGGCACGGGTCATCTTCTGTAGCTCTTTTGTCAACTGATTGGCAATCTCTTGTTGTTTTCGCTCCCTCTCTTTTGGTTCAATAAGGGCAATGCGGACAAACCCACCGGAAGACCATACCCTTTCTATGATTTTGTCGTATTCAGGAATGATCTGTTCTGCCTTTCGGGCTACCTCTTCTATATAACTAAGGGTATATTCGTATGTGGCACCTTCTTGTGTAGAGATGCTGATGCTAATAGTAGATCTGTCTTCAAGCGGGGCTAACTCAGCAGGGATGTTTTTCCAGAGGATGAAAATTAGAAAGAGTGCTGATCCTAGTATTATCAAAGCGAAATATCGTTTCTTTATGAATTGGTCGAGCGATTTTTGATATGCATTATTTAAAGCGATAAAGAACTTCTCGGAGTAGTTATAGAGTCTGCTGCGTTTGTGCCTGGTTTTTAGCAGCTTTGTGGAAAGCATAGGGGTGAAGGTAAGTGCTACAAAAGAGGATATCACTACAGCACCGGCAATAACAATGCTAAACTCCCTGAATAGCCTGCCTGTCATTCCCTCAAGAAAAATAATAGGAATAAATACTGCTACCAGAGTGATAGTGGTGGAGATGATAGCAAAGAATATTTCGTTTGAGCCCTTAAGTCCTGCTTCCATCGGCGACATGCCTTGTTCTATTTTTACGTAGATATTTTCCATCATCACAATGGCATCATCCACGACAAGGCCAATAGAGAGGATGATAGCCAGCAGGGTAAGCACGTTGATGGTGAAGCCGGCAAGATACATAATAAAGAACGAACCTATCAGTGAGACGGGGATAACCAGAATAGGAATGATAGTAGTACGCCAGTCGCGGAGAAAGACAAAAATAATTACTATTACAAGGAAGAAAGCGAAATAGATGGTACGTTGTACTTCATCAATAGAGGAACGGATATATTTAGTGTTATCGAATCCTATTTCATAGGACACATCATCGGGGATATTTTTCTTGATATATTTAAGTCTTTCATAAATTTCATCAGCTATTTCAATATGGTTAGCGCCCGGCTGGGGTATTACAGCTGTGGCTATCATAGGGATACCGTTCATTTTGGCGATACCTCTCAGGTCTTCCGGGCCGAGTTCTGCTCTGCCGATATCACTCACTCTGACAATCTGGTCACCTGTTTGTCGTAAAATAAGATTGTTAAACTCATTAGGAGTAGACATCAGCCCCAGGGCTCTGATGGTCAATTCAGTATTAGTGCCTTCGATACTGCCTGCAGGGAGTTCCACATTCTCCCGAATGATGGCATTTCTTACATCCATAGGCGTCATCTGATAACCGGCCAGTTTTTCAGGATCAAGCCATATACGCATTGCATAGCGTTTCTCTCCCCAAATTATCACTGCAGAGACACCGGAGATGGTTTGCAGCTGTTCCTTGAAAGTAAGGTCTGCTATCTTAGATATCTCCAGCAGTGACCTTTGTGAACTTTTTACAGCAATAATCATGATAGGGCTGGCATCAGCATCGGCTTTCGATACAGTGGGTGGGTCGCAGTCACGTGGCAAACGGCGTTGTGCCTGTGATACTTTGTCGCGGACATCATTAGCGGCTGTTTCCATATCTACCGACAATTCAAACTCAACAGTGATATCACTGCGGCCTTGCCGGCTGTTGCTTGTTAAAGTGCGGATGCCCGGGATGCCGTTGATTGATTGCTCCAGCGGTTCTGTGATCTGTGTCTCAATAACATCTGAGTTGGCACCCGGATAGGAGGTGCGAACCGATATTATTGGTGGATCAACACTTGGAAATTCTCTTACTCCAAGATACGTCATGCCTATTATGCCGAAAAATAAAATCGCCAGAGAGAAGACAGTTGCAAGGACAGGCCTTTTAATACTTATCGATGACAGGCTCATAGTGCAGCGTCTATTATTGGGTTGGAACTGATCAATGTATCTAACTTCACAGGGATGCTATGGCGTAATTGCAGTATTGCGGTTGTAAGCACTGTATCGCCAAAATTAAGGCCTGTGAGGATCTGAACATGGGATTCGGTGCGTAGTCCAAGAGTGACGCGCACCTCTTTGGCTTGCCCGTTTTTATATATGAATACTTTCTCCCCTTCCATCTCAGGAATTACAGCTTGCGATGGAATAGCAATGGCATTTTCAATTTCGGACAACAATACCCTGATACTGGCATAACGGCCAGGTTTTAATTCTTCATTACGGTTGGGATATCGTGCTCTCACCATGATAGTACGCGTGGCCATATCCACTTTAGGAGCTACAGCAAATACTTTAGCAGTGAAGGTATTGGCTATTCCATCAATAACGAAAGAGACTGGAAAGCCGGTTGTAATTTCACCGGCATATCGTTCAGGAATAGAAAAATCAACTTTCAGTGGTTTTATCTTCACGAGTTGAACAATCTTTGTTTGTGTGGTGGCATAAGCACCTTCGCTCACCATTCGCAGGCCTACCACGCCATCAAAAGGGGCTCTCATCTCTGTTTCTGCAATACGGGCTTCAACAAGCATAATGTCTGCTTCAATGGATTGCAGTTCAGTGGATACTTTGTCATAGCTTTCACGGCTAACAGCATCCCGGTCGAGTAACTGTCGCTGACGAAACTCATGGTCTTTTGCAAGCTTAAGCTGTGCCTTGAGCTTCTGTAGCTGTGCCTGTAAAGGCTTGTCGTTGATCTTTGCCAACAGGGTTCCTTTTTTTACCCGGCTGCCTTCGTTGAAGTAGATCCCAACCACTTTGCCGGAGGTCTCAAATGCAAGCTCCACCTCTTCATCGGGAATCAATGACCCCGTAGTGTATATCAGCTCATTCATCTGTGTTGGTTGTACTACATAACCACTGGCAAACAAAATTTGCCCTTCCCCTCGCATGCCGCTCGTGCGTGATGACATCCCTGCTTCTTCCCCTTGTCCTGAACGTAG
>JAVVFR010000109.1:0-6030 GCA_032250595.1 Bacteroidales bacterium
GGCTCTGTTGTATCCGTGACTGAGCATACCCACAGCGATACCATTCTTTACCAAACGTTTTATGGCCATACCGTCTTTGGTGTTAAACTTTTTTATCTCCATGCCTCCATCAGAGAGATACATACCGCCATCGGTAAGCACACCGTCGACATCCAACACCAGCATTTTTATCGCTTCCGGATACTTTTTCCCAACTTCGCTAAGGTCTTTTTTTAATAATGTATCCAACGACAGATTGAGCTTATCGGCGATAATAATCAGTTGATCAGGGGTAGGGTTCTCATGGCCGGTAACCATATGAAAGATCATCTCATGAGAAAACCCCAACGATGAATAAAAATCTTCCTCTTCAACTTCCTTCTTTTGTAAAAGATATTTGATATTGGTAAAGAGATAGTGCATTATCAGATAATATTTCGATTAACAGCATTAGCGACAGTTTTAAGCGACTCATGAAGTTGGAGAAAGCTTTGATGATCAAGTTGTTGAGCTGCATCCGATCTGGCTTCTTTGGGGTTAGGATGCACTTCTATCAGGAGGCCATCGACGCCCATAGCCATACATGCCCTGGCAAGGTCGGGCACTCCATAAGCATATCCGATAGCGTGGCTGGGATCGACGACGACGGGCAGATTGGTATTGTTTTTCAGCCATGCAACACCACAGAGGTCGAGGGTAAAACGTGTCTTGCTCTCGAAAGTACGTATCCCTCTTTCACAGAGGATCACATTTTCGTTACCACCGGAGAGGATAAACTCAGCAGCTTGCACAAACTCTTGCAGTGTAGTACCGAAGCCTCGTTTTATCAGCACCGGTTTATCGGTTTTGGCGCAACGACGCAGAATACCATGATCGTACATCGCTTTTGCCCCTATCTGTATGATATCACCGTAAGCTATCACCTCTTCCACATGGGTTGCGTCGCGCACTTCGGTGATGATCTTAAGCCCGTATTTGTCACCGGTCTCCCTTAGCAACCGCAAGCCTTCCAACCCCATTCCCTGGAAGGAATAGGGAGAGGTGCGGGGTTTAAAACTTCCTGCACGCAGGATCTTATGCCCTAAAGATTTTACAAGCACCGCTGAAGAGTTTATCTGTTCCGCTGACTCAACAGCACATGGCCCAAAAATCAATACCGTATTCCGTAAATCACCACCTATAAATCCATGCCCTAAATTTACAGCGCGTTTTGTCATAAAAGCTGGGTCAGACAATTGTATGTCGCTGTCAAAAACCCAATGATGCTGCGTAATATCATCAAATTGTCCAGGTAATGTCTTTATCCCTGATGGAGTAATAATATATTTGTTGTCTTGCATATCAACAGCAATGCCTGAAACCAACTCCAGTAATGAATCGATATGATGCTGCGGTATGTTTTTCCTAACTTGTATAATCATTTCGAAATAATGCTAAATCATGCTATAACGAAGAATTAACTATCTTTTTATGCACACAATCAGTTTGATTGTAAAGCGCAAAGATAATACTATCGGTTATAACATACCAATTCTTTAGCATTATATTGAAACAAGCAGGATGTATTGCCTGTTATATCGCTATGGTTATTCCCCCAAGAACATTAAACCCGGCTTGGGGATAGAGGCCTTTCATAGTGTAATCTTCACCACCATCATAATATCGATAGACCCAGGCATTGGAAACATAGCGTGTGTTAAAGATATTATTGAACATCAGGTTAAAGCTCACCTTTTCAAATTGTTTGCTATTACACCGGTAATGCAGTTGAACATCATTGACCAGCCATGGGTCAAGTTTACGATCTTCACTGGCAGTATTATCGATATATTGTTTTCCAACATATTTACTGACAAAGCGCACTGCTGCATTTTCAAAGGGGATGTAGGAAACCATACTTGACGCCACCACTTCAGGAGAGAAAGCAATGGTAGTGGTTCCCATATACTCATTTTGCTGCGACCATGTATCCCAGTCATCGACGAAGGCAGTAAATTCGAGGATTTTATTTTTCGACAAAGTGGCATTGATCTCCCATTCCAGGTAACCGGAAATCTTCCATGCCAATGCAAGTTCCACTCCTGCCCTAAAGCTTTGATCCACGTTGGTCATAATGGCATCGCCCACATCGTTAATTTCACCGGTAAGCACCAGCTGGTCGGTATAATACATTCCAAAAAGGTTTGCTTGCATTGCCAACATTTGCCATGAGGCATGGTGACCTATTTCCAGGTTATATAATCTTTCAGGACGTGGCAGGGGTTGTTCCGGGTGTGCATCGGTAAAATTGGAGCGATTTGGTTCTCTGTTAGCGACAGCAACAGAGAGGTAAGTGCGATGCCGGTCGGAGAACTGTAGGTTCACTCCTGCTTTGGGATTAAAAAAACTAAAACGATGCTCTTGAGATATATCGCGCAGATCATCATCAATACCTTCCATCTTTTGTTGTATATAACGGTATTGCAGATCGCCGTAGAGGGATATGATTTTATTAAGGGAGTAGTTCACCTTAGAAAAAATATTATAATCAGTTTTAACCCCATCATTTTCATACCACCTATCCCCTTTCTGTGCATCCCCGCTTATCTTCATCCATTGGAGCGTACCATAATGCGCGCCGTTGTATCTGTTTGCTGCTGATCCTATCGTTAGATGCACCTTTTTTTTATTATAGAAGATGGCTGAAAAAGTAGCTCCATAGAAGTGATTATCGAGCCATTTCCTTCTAACGAGGTCGGTGGAGAAGATGGTATCGTCACCAATAACAGGAAAAGTAATTTGGTAGTCATCAAAAGATTGCTCCTGTTTAAACTGCTCATAGAAACCGATTCCCCTGGTGTAGTGTACAGCTGCATTGATATTCCATTTATCGGAACACTGCTGCGACAGATGTACCTGGTAATGGCTTTGCAGATAATCATCCACCTGATTATCGTAGTATTGCACCTGTCCGTTGTCATCAATATATATACCTAACGGGTTGTATGTTCTGGCGCTGTCAATAATCTCGGGGTCCACGCCACCCCAGGCCTGATAGGTGATCTCTTTTCCTGACCAGCCGAGCACTTTAATATTAGTATTTTTTGAGGTATAACCTGCAGAGAGGTAAACAGAATAGAGCTTAGCAAAAGCCCTGTCGACATATCCATCGGAATAGACCCTTGATAGTCGTCCATCGAGGGAGAACCGCTCTTTCATCAGGCCGGTGCCAAAGGAGAGGCTGTTTTTCATGGTATTGAATGAACCGGTGGCAGTGCTTGCTAGCATGTATGGATCCTTTTTATTGTTATCCGATGCGATATTTATACTGGCTCCAAATGCGGCGGCGCCGTTTGTAGAGGTACCCACTCCCCTTTGTATCTGGATGCTCTGCACAGAGGAGGCAAAATCCGGCAGATCGACCCAGTAGACGCTATGTGACTCGGCGTCATTGAGGGGTATGCCGTTGATAGTAACATTGATACGATTCATATCAGTGCCTCTGATCCTCAAACCGGTGTATCCGATACCTGTCCCGGCATCACTAGTAGATACTACCGAAGGGGTGTGATTGATGAGATACGGCAAGTCCTGTCCCAGATTGATCTTCTCAATCTCTCTCTTCTCCACCGTAGTGAGCGTAGCAGGGGTATTCTCTGTAGCCCTAACCGCAGAGACCGTCATATGGCCTGTCATAGTGACAGCAGGCGTGAGTGCTATATGCATCTCCTCCTTTCCCTTTATGGTAATCTCTGCTATGGTATCACGAAAACTCACATGAGAGATCTGTAGTTGATAATCACCGGGCTGGATGCCGGTAAGCTTAAAAGTACCTTTCCCCGTGGAGACAGCCTTTTTATAAGTGTTCAACAGTTCCACATGGGCAAAAGCCACAGGTTCTCCGGTCTTTTTATTAGTCACAATACCGGAGATGACACCTTGTGCCACAACACTCTGTGACAGTAGCACAAAGGCCAATGTACGCAAAAAATTTTTCATCATTAATTTATTTTTTCGGTTTACAAAAGAATGGTGAACAGAGAAAAACCATTCGAAACTTTGCAACCCTCACTTCCCTTCGCCGGCACTACCCGGATCAGGTTCAATGGGTATGATCTCAGCCCGTCATTTGGGGCACCCCTGTTTTTGATAATGCAAAGATAATAAAAAAACTTTTTCTGCACATGAGTGAATCTTTTTTTATTTTTGACGCAACAAATGAGATCCATATCATGAAGATACTAATCCTTAACGGGCCTAACCTGAATATAATTGGACAACGCGACACCACTCTTTACGGGACGGCGACAATGGAGGACGTTTTTTCTGAATTAAAAGAGCACTATCGATCATTGCATACTATCGACTATGCTCAGTCGAATATTGAAGGAGCACTTATTGATAAGTTGCAAAATGCCGATGGTGTTTATGATGGTATTGTCTTCAATGCCGGAGGATATACCCATACCTCAGTGGCAATTGGTGATACCATTGCTGCACTCACCACCCCGGTTATTGAGGTGCATATGTCGAACATCTATGCGCGTGAGACATTCAGACAACACTCCTATCTATCGTCGGTATGTGCCGGTACTATCACCGGCTTAGGTAAAATTGTTTACCGGCTGGGTATCGAAGCACTTGTGCTGAGGGCAGTAAATAGCAGTGGCAAGCGAAAATAGAGACCATTCTCATTGTGTTTTGGAGCCGGTTGAAGTAAACTTCGACCTCTTGAGTTGCGAAAAAGTCTTGACGCCTTTAATATAGTGTTGAAACACCAGATTGCCTTTATATATCCCACTTACATGGTAATTAGAAAGGCTGTTGCGCTTTCCTTTGTCTCTTCTGAGATTCATATAGAAGTGCAGATGTGCTTTAAACACTGCAACAAAGTCAGCAAATCCGGCGCTTACAAGGAATTTTAAGGCAGCCACTCCATCCAAAATGGTACGGAAAAAGAATACAGGGTATATCCTTTTTCTTGGCAGGTTTTTATAGAGCAGTATCAGGTTGTTTCTGAAGTTAAGATACGTTTTCTTTGCCGAACGCTTAGGCAGTGTGCCTCCACCCACGTGAAACACTGTGGCATCAGCACAGTAATATATTGCATATCCCATTCTTTTCAAACGCCAGCAGAGATCTATCTCTTCCATATGTGCAAAGAAGTCTTCATCGAACCCACCGGCAGCATGAAACAGTTCAGCTTTAATGAATAAGCATGCACCGGTAGCCCAAAACACTTCACAACTCTGATCGTATTGACCAATGTCATATTCGATTTCCAGAAACACCCTTCCCCGGCAAAAAGGATATCCGTAATAGTCGATAAACCCGCCGGCGGCACCGGCATATTCAAACCGCTCTTTATCGTCATAAGCCAATATTTTGGGCTGACAAGCAGCGATCTCGCTATGTTGTTGCATCAGGTTGATAACCGGCATAATCCAGTTCTCTGTCACCTCAATATCAGAATTAAGCAAAATGTAATAGTCAGCATCCACCTGTGCCAACGCATCGTTGTATCCTTTGGCAAAACCACCGTTAACAGCATTTTGGATGATTTTCACATCAGGGAAGTGTTCTTTCAGCCATTCCACAGAAACATCGGATGAGTTGTTGTCGGCAATAATAACCTCAGCCACAGCAGCAGTGTGTTTTACTACTCCTGACAGAAACATTTCAAGGAAACTTTTTCCGTTCCAGTTAAGGATCACTACTGCTATTTTCATACCACGTTTTTGCTGACCATCAATTTTTAATAAGGATTATTAAACAGTTGCAGAGCTTTACTACCATAATGTGTGTCGTACTCTGTCCTGTCGACATTGGTCTCAATATTTGATGCACGGGAATGCAGCTTCAGGTGCCATTGCGGATCGTTCATCTCCCCGATGGCATTAGAGTGCGCCAGTTCCATATCTTTGGTAACAATATTATAGTTAACAAAAACAAATTTCTTGTTCGACTGGTTAGGTGGCAGCGTATAATAGTGCCATATCTCATAAGGATAAGCCATAGGTTCGTGAGGCGACTGAATAATATTATCGGGTTCACCATATTTCAGATATATAC
>JAVVFR010000110.1:0-5990 GCA_032250595.1 Bacteroidales bacterium
GCACGATATGGCACAGTATTGATGGCCGTTATTGTAACCTTGCTTGCCTTACTCGACCTTGCGCTGATCGGACAGCTTGTTGCTGTAGCCTTCTCTCTTGCCGGATGCACTATATTCCCACTCTTCCTGATGGGTATCTGGTCGAGCAGGTCGAACCAACAAGGTGCCATCGCAGGACTGATAGCCGGTGGACTTACTGCTGTTGTCGCACTGACTTACTTCATTGTCGGCGAAAATGGTGGCACTCTGCCCGGAATGGATTTTGTCAGCTACTACCTCGGCCCGTGGTATTTTGCCTGGATAGGCGCTCCTTTGGCTATTGTCGTTAATATGATTGTCTCACGGTTTACTAAAGAAACGCCTGTAGAAATCAGGAAGTTCCTCGTTGAAGAAGTTCATTCTTAATACTGTATATGTCTGTTTTTAAAATATCAAGAAATACAAGAATAGTCATATTGATGATGGCTATTCTTGTAGTGCTTGGAGTGGTTGCTGCAAAGATCTATTACCATTACATCAACAAATATGATGATTATCGTATCAACCACGCCAGAGAACTGCTTGCCGACTATGAAAGAGCTGCTGCTGAAAATGATTTTCACACATGTCTGATACTTATCGATAGCATAGAAAAAGAGTATAATACATTCCCGCATTACAGAGATTCATGGGAAAAAGGTGTGTTGGAGAACTACCGCTCTTCTGTCTATCTTACCAAAGCGCTATTCGTGGTAACCGATTCACTGGAAAAGAAAATCCTGATAAAAAAAGCAGCATCACATGCCATTGCAAGTGCCCAAATATACCTTAAATGGTTACATACCTATAGATCATTTTCAGAGGAACAGATTGAAGCGCACATAAGAGACGAATTCACTGCCGGGCTTAATGAGCCGGAAGCTGTTAAAGAGAAAATGATCAAGAAACGATCAAAAGCTTTGACAGAAGCACAATATGAAAATTTACGACGACTTTCGGTAAGTGTATCAAACCTCGGTATTTGTATGCGCCATCTGAATAAGCCCCTTGTAGCCGCAAAGCTATATATGCTTGCTGTCAATCTGTGGGAAGAAAATCTTGAAGCAAGAAACAATCTGCATATCATACAAGGTGAGGAGATAGAAAAACGCAATATACTGCAGCAACTTTTTCCTCCGGAAAAAAAGAAAAAATAAAAAATGCATTGCTATGAAAGAACCATTCTACCTATTTTTATTATTACTTCTTCCAGGATTGGCAGGAGCACAGGAAGAGAAGAAATTCGGAATCGAATTCAGCGGGTTTGTAAAAAATGATTTCAGCTTCGACAGCCGCCAGACAGTCTCTGCCCGTGAAGGGCATTTTCTGCTATGGCCACATCGTATTATTAAAGATGATAACGGTGAAGATATCAATGCTAACCCTGTATTATCATTATTAGCTATTCAGAGCAGGCTGTCGGGAAAAATTACCGGCCCTGATGCCTTTGGGGCAAAGACTTCCGGTTTAATTGAAGGAGATTTTTTCGGGACCACCAATGCCGCCATCAATCTCTTGCGGATGCGCCATGCATACGTAAAGCTTAACTGGGAGCGATCTGAGCTGTTGCTAGGGCAATATTGGAATCCGCTATTTGTAACAAGTTGTTTTCCAAGTGTTGTCTCGTTTAACACAGGAGCTCCCATACAGCCTTTTAGCCGTAACCCACAGATACGATACACCTATGGCAAAGGAGCAATAAAAGTGATGGCTGCTGCCCTGGGACAACGCGATTACTCCACAATAGGCGCCAACGGGGCCTCCCCTGATTACCTGAGAAATGCAGCAATCCCAAATATGCATCTGCAATTGCATTATAATAAAAAGAGTGATGAGAAAACTTCCGAATTGACTATGGGTATCGGAGGGGAGATAAAGAAGATAAAGCCGCGTATCAGCAATACCAATAATCAAGGGACTTTTAAACTGGATGAGTCACTTACCAGTATGTCAGGCATTGCCTTTGCTACAATAAAAACCAAACCGGTAACAGTAAAGCTGACAGGCATCTATGGAGAGAACCTCTCTGATGTTTTGTCCATTACAGGTTTTGCTGTTAAAGAGGTCACCGATACGCTAACCGGCCAACAGAGCTACACGCCCACATCATCCCTGATTATCTGGACAGATATTAAATCGAACGGTAAAAAATGGCAAGTCGGATTATTTGCCGGTATGAATAAATACCTGGGCACAAAAGAAGCAATGAGCAACAGTGCAAACAACATTTATTCGTTACCGCTCATCTTCAGCCAGCGCGATATAACAATGCTTTACCGCATAGCACCACGCGTAATGCTGAACTCAGGGAAAACACGGTTTGCTGCTGAATGGGAATATACATTCGCTACATTCGGAGAAACGAACAATGAAGGAGTCTATTCCAAAAACAATAACGGGATACCCGAATATACAAAAAGGGTTGGAAATATCAGAATCCTGCTGGCAGCTTATTACTTCTTCTAAGAGCCGTTATTTATAATCGGCCGATAATTTACTTTGAATATCAGCAATAACAGAGAATATCTTTTTAAGGGTACTCTTTTCAATATCTGTGAGTAAATTTATTTCTATATGGTTATTGGGTTTACGGTTTTCATTAAGTGCTCTCACCTGCGTACGAAAACGCAACCCCATCAGGTAGTTGTGAGCTAATGCCACCTCATTATAGAGTGCCTGTTGTATCTCTCCCTTAGCTGTTAATTGCTCGAGTCGGTGAAGCGTATTGGTTTCCGAAAGCATATTTTTTAATGCATACAATTTAACAAAGTTAGTAATAGGCATAAGAACACGCTTAATGTCAAAAGCATCATTGTTGCCGGTATCATCACTCACAATACTTCCAAACATACTTACCGGGGCTCTGTATCTGATAATAGTTTGTGCATAATGATAAAGGAATATCGACTTATTACCGATGCTTTCGTTGATATGCTTTCTCAGATCAACAGCAAATGTCTCATCCCCGAATATTGTACGGAAATCAAAGAAAATAACCGAGTCGAGCAGATATTGTGGTTCCGGGTCTTTGATCCACCGGGAAAAAAGTGTTTTCCATTGTTTCAATGGTCTTGTCCACTGCGGATTACGCGCCATAATATTCCCTTTACAGAGTTCGTAACCCACCGCTGCAAGATTTTCATTGATCCTTTCAGCAAACTTCAACAACCATGCTTGTGCTTCTTCTTCCATCTCTTCATTCAAGTCTTCGAAAATAATGGCATTATCCTGGTCTGTCGCCATGGTTTGTTCCATCCTGCCTTCACTACCCAAAACGATGAATGCAAACCGGCAGGGAGGCGCTCCCATCTCTTCAATAGCCAAACTGATAAGCCTGTTTGTGATTGCATCAGCAACAGAAGTATTAATACGTGTTATCAAAGGTGTTTTGTCACCACTCTCCAGAAGGGCTCTCACCAATACAGGTACCTTGAAATAGATCTTCTTTATCTCTTCAACCCCGGAAGCCTGTTCGATCTCACGAAGGATATAACTTAATGCGTTGTGTTGCATCGTAATAACATCCCGGTTACTGATAATGCCAATTATTTCTCCTTTTCTGTTCTTAACAGCAAGATGAGAAGTAGCATGTTGTCGTAACATAAGAATGACTTCATACAGCAAGGCCTCCTCTTCAATAGCTATTACCGGTGCCGTCATCACCTCCGCAACACGCACGGTAGCATCCATCCCTTTTGCCAACACCCTGACCCTCAGATCACTATCATTCAGAACTCCTATGATACGGTTGTTTTCAGCAATGAAAATGATATGCTGCCGGTTTCGGGTCATTAAAGCAGCAGCTTCACCAACAGTAGTATCAAGAGCGCATCGGACAAAAGGCCTTATAAAATCACGAATAGGCTGATTCATAAGAAGTAGTGTTGTTTGCAACTCAGCAGTGAGCATATCTGTTTCCTTCTCAATCTGACGGTTTTTACTGACATCACGCACTACAACTATATACCCATCCCTGCCTGCATAAGGGACTTTCGATACAGATATTATGATATCTCTCACCTTGCCATCACGCTGCTTTAAAAGCGTTTCCATGGCAACCGACTGATTTTGATGTTCAATTAAATCTGCCACCTCCTGCCAGCTGATTTCAAACAGATCATTGAAAGATTTTGTTATAATTTCATCCGATGCATACCCCAACTTTTGGTTAAAAATATGATTAGAAAACACTATCTTTTCATCGATAATCATTAATGTACCTTCAGTAGAAGCAGCTACCAATGAGCGATACTTCTCCCGTGACAATCGTAGTTTCTCTTCAGTCTCCTTACGCCTGTTTTCAATCTTAAGACTTTGCCTGATAATAAAAGCCAAAATCAAGGCAACCAACAATAAAATAATAAGGGAAATTTTAACAAGTCTGTTTTTTAAATAATCAATCTCTTCCTCAACATCATCTAAATATACTCCGGTGCCAATAATCCAACCCCAGGATTCATACCCTTTAACATAAGAGAGTTTTGGGACCAAACGGGTAGAGTCATCATTACTTTGCCAGATATAATGGATGTAACCCTCATTGTTTTGCTTCACCAGTTCAACAGCATCAACAAACAAATGCTTGCCCTCGGGATCTTTATAGTCGCTCAGGTTGGTGAAATTTAATTCCGGCCTGTAAGGATGCATAATCATGGTAGGTATAGTATCAATAATCCAGAAATAGTCTTTTCCGTCTGACCCATAACGCATCTTATTGATTTTTGTTCGTGCTAGTTGCTTGGCTTCATCTATTGTTATCAGTGCATTATTATACTCTTCATCATACTCCTTAATTAAACTCCATGCAGTATTAGTCAATTCGTTGATCATCTCCTTTTTGCTATTCATCATACTTCTTTCAAAGAGTGGTATATATACAGCGTACACTGCAATAAAATATAAAATCATCGCCATTATTGCAGGAAGTATGATGGTAAGAAAAAGACTACGAATTCCTTTTGCAGGCATAAAATATATTTTAAATTGGCTTTGCTTGAATTTTCATTGTTTCTGTATCAAAGATAATAAATCCTGAACGATTTCTCCCCCTGGCAATGGCCGGAACAAAAACTAAAGAGGGATTTTTTTTAATCATCTCCATCTTAAACGACTTCTGTATTATCCGTTCTTTCATCACAATATACAATCCCGGGAAGTGTGTATGCCCTGAAAAGGCAATCTGATACTCATTTTCTTGCATATAAGACAGGTGCATAGCCAAACCTTTTTCTTGCTGATCAAGAAAAACAGCAGCATCGCCTGAAATATTGGGAAAAATATAGTGCGAAAAAAAAAGGGTGTGTTCGTCAATCTTTAACGATGCTTTTAAAGGAAGAGAGCGGATAAATGCAATATCATCGTAGGTATAACATGGATCAAGCTCATCTTTCATATAGAGCCATACCTTCCCCTTGGATGCCATCAATTTTTGCCGGTAATCCAGATTGTACCAATTGTCAGGATAGGAAAAATAGTGAGAGTTATGAGGAATCATCTTTGCAGCATACAGGTCATGGTTCCCAATAACAATAATATCACAGGATTCTTTTACCAGCTTCAAACATTCCGATGCATTGCGTGTGTGCAAATAGGTATAATGCGGTACCGAAAACCCTGAAATGTCTCCTAAACAAACAATTTTGTCACATTTCAATCTTTTAATTTTGCGTATAGCCTGCTGAAGATGATAAAGGTCTTCATGAATATCACTAATAATAGCTATGCGCATACCGGATTTTTTAAATGATTGAAGCGTAAATTTACATTTTTTTCAGTGTTGGTTAAAAGTTTCTGAGGCTAATTTGAATTTTTCAAATAAAAACATCACTGTCCGATAAAAATACAAAAAAATATTTAATATTTTATAACTATTTGATAATTAGATGATGTTTTGTTGAAATTTTTTCATTTAAAAAATTAAGCCCCCTGTCAAAATAAAGATGGTTGCATAAGTTCGTCGTAGGTTTTTTTCC
>JAVVFR010000111.1:0-5986 GCA_032250595.1 Bacteroidales bacterium
CGCTGTTGGTTCAGCGATAAGTGTGGCTATGGACCACCGTGTCGACAATCGCATTATGTATACTGCCGGCATTGCTGCCGTTGAGATGAAGATGCTGGGAGAAGCAGTAAAAATAGCGTATGGGATTCCGTTAAGTGCCACATCAAAGAATCCATTTTTCGACAGAAAACATTAATCCGGCTGATCTCCTCCAGACAGATCAATTTTTACCTCCGTTGGTGATAACGGCACCATCGCCTTTAGCATACGCCAAATATTTACGTCCCGGAGAGCCGGGGTTTTCCCCTAAACCAAGCGTATGCCACATGGCATCTACTTTATCTATAGTATGCTCATCCATCACCACCACATTGGGCCATGGCCTGTTAAAAACATCAGCAGCAGACCCTTTTCTGGTTGCATCAACGCCACCGATACATGAATCACCAATAGATACCGGATAGTAATCCCTCCATGGATCAATATTTCCGGCAGTAAGCCATATCAAAGCGCTGATATCTTCCAGAGGAATATCCGCATCAAAGTAGAGCACTATCTTACAACCCGACTGCTTTAGCAGACCGGCAACCTCCTGATGGAGCTTCGATATAGTTTCTGCTTCTGTTTTGCTTACCGCAACAAGCAAAACAGGAACTTGCTTCTCTGCCAGCGCCGTGTTGATATTTTTTACAGCGGTTATCTGTAATAGTGCATGCTGCGTTGCTGCATGAACTCCGATTTTCCCGGTCGCTTCCTGTCTCTTCACAGTTAAGTCGATTGCTGCTTTACTGCCATAGGCTGCTTTATCAGCAGCATGATCAAGAATATCCAGTGGCCCTTTAGAAAAAATTATACTGCTTTGTGCATCGTAATGCGAAGAAAACAGATTGGCTATCTGTGTGTGATCTCTGATATCAATATCCTCGTTCACAATAACGAGTATTTTGTTGAACATCATCTGTCCGGCACCCCACAAAGCATTGGCCACTTTCTCCGGCTGCCCCGGATAACGGTTTTTTATAGAAACGACAACGATATTATGAAAAACTCCCTCTTTGGGCATAACCATATCGATCATCTCAGGTACGACACTCTTTTTAAGCGGCATTGTAAATATTCTCTCCGTTGCTTTACCGAGCCACAGGTCTTCTTGAGGCGGAATACCTACGACAGTAGCGGGGAAGACAGCATTTTTCCGATGGGTGATGGCTGTAACATGAAAAACAGGATACGGATCTTCGAGAGAATAGAACCCGGTATGATCACCAAAAGGGCCTTCAGTACGCAATTGTTCTTTCGGGTCAACATACCCTTCGATCACGAAATCAACATCGTTGGGTATCCACAGTTCATTGGTGATACATTGAACAAGCTTTACCTTTTTTTTACGGAGAAACCCCGCCAGCAGGTACTCATCAATACCCTCAGGCAACGGTGCTGTGGCTGCATAAGTATAAACAGGATCACCTCCGAGGGTCACTGTCACCGGCATCTTTTTTTTCAATGCTTTGTATCTGTTGAAATGTGAAGCCCCATCTTTATGGATATGCCAGTGCATGCCTGTTTCTGTATCATTGTATACCTGCATCCTGTACATCCCCAGGTTGGGTTTGCCGGTTTCAGGATGCACGGTATGAACAAGGGGGAGTGTAAAAAACCTACCTCCATCATAAGGCCAGCATTTCAGCACCGGCAACAGTGTCAACAACGGCTCATCCATGATAATCTGCTGGCATGCGCCCCTCCCCTTCTGCTTCTTAGGCACCAATGCCGACAGCTGCTTTAACCGTAACAGCAACCCTATTTTGTTGAAGATATTGCTCCCAACTGCTGCATCATCAGCCATAGAGAAGAGCTTTGCTACCGACACAGAGAGGTCATCAAGGTTTTGCTGTCCCAGTGCTGCTGCAAGACGACGATCAGAAGCAAAAGCATTGATCAGCACCGGGAAATCAGTTCCTGTCTTCTCAAAAAGAAGTGCCTTGCCCTCATGCTTAACCATACGGTCGGCTATCTCAGCTATCTCCAACTGAGGGTCAACAAAAACAGATATACGCGATAACTCATCAATCTGCTCCAAATGATCAACAAAAGATTGCAGCCCGTTATATCTCATGATTTGTATTGTTAATATTCATGATTCGTGAATTTTCAGATCAACCTCTTAATATTTCTCTTGATATTTAAAGTGTTCAGCAACACCATGACCACCATAACCAGTGCCGCAAAAACAACGGTAGTATAATGCAGATGGGGCATAAGGTTAATGCCGCGTTCAATGAGTATTGCTCCGGCAATTTTGTGAAACACAGTAACAAAAAAGATATCAAGGATCAAAATGGCCAATGATATTATGATCAGTGATCTGATAAGGTATTTCTCAATCCTCACCGGTGCCAAACCAATTTGTATGAGTGTCCTGAATTCATAGTTCGACCTTACGATAAAGAGACTAAAGCTTAGAACAAATATATAGAAAGCCAGGGCAATAATTATCAGTCCGATAACTCCGGTGACTACAACACTCATTTGCAGCAGCTGATTAAGTTTTCCGCTTCTGAGTTCACTCCGGCTGGTTTCGTACCTACTGTTTCTGATAAATGAAGTCAGTTCCGGATCGGCTGCCATATACGACACTACAACGAGCCGAGAGGGATTTACAGAGGCTTTATCACCAAAACGTTTATTAGAATAGTTCATAAATGATTGCGGGACAAGGATGGTGTTAACTCTTTCACTAAGTCCGGCAATACGCCCGGGCACTTGCCACTGCTGATTGTTGCCTTGAATAACAATATGTAGCCGTGCCAGCTGCAGTGTTTTCTCTGACAGAGGCGGTAAGTTTTGTCCGGGTGCAAAACCGAAGTTATAAAACCTTAAAAAATCGGCCGGCAATACAACAGGTACTTCCTTACTGTTTTCATCCCAATGCCACACTCTTTTATCCATCTCTACCAGATCATCAGGAATAGCTTCAAAGAAAAATTCCGATAAGAAATCAGGGATATTATATCCTGCCATGCTAATCCTTACCGACACTTTGTATCGACATGGCACAAAAGGCTCCACACGCTTAATAAAACTCTTCTCTCTAAGCCGGGTGATCTCCATTTCAGAAAAGCCGCTGCTTCTCAGACCGGCAGTATTAATGATATTTACCCGCTTGTTGATTACCAACATTCCCGGGCCAAAAAGATCATCTTCATCGTTGGCCATAAACCATTTCACATCAGCAAACAACTGGATAGCTGCCATCAGGATAAAAAAACCGATAAGTGACCCGGCAGCAGCACCAAACAACCGGATAAAATTCTTCCGGTTCGTTAGTCGGGAAATATATTTCTCTATGTTTTTTCGTGCCATCATACTTCAATAACATGATCAAAATCAATACCGTAGTTATCACCCAAACTGGTAAAAATAAGTGCAGCTCCTCTGCATTTGCAAGCTTCGTCAATTAAATCAATCGCCTTTCCTGTATTTATATTATCGATATGGCTAAAAGGCTCATCCATCAGTAAAAAATCGAAGGGTTGCACCAGTGATCGGATAATTGCAACACGTTGCTGTTCCCCATAAGAGAGGGTATCACAGCGCTTCTCCATCAACGGGCTCAGCTCTAATGCTGAGGCTATCTCCTCAACGGTTGGACCGCCGTTAAAGACACCAATTTCTTGTTTCAACCTGATATTATCCCGGGCCGACAGCTGGTTGAAGAGCCGCAGGTCTTGAAAGAGAATCGACATTTCACGGGCTCTTACCTCGCTCCACCTGCTACGCGAGAAACTGCGGACATCCTCACCATCAATCGTTATCATCCCTGTGTAATCGAAGCGTATCCCATAGATAAACGATAATACAGAAGTCTTCCCGCGACCGCTCTGAGACACCAGCAGGTATCGCTCCCCTTTGTTAAACGAGATTTCTGTATCCCACAACTGTGATGCTTTATTAAAAAGGCCAACCTTCACCGTTGGCCTGATATGATGTATATTGATTTGATCCATCCCTGATGCTATTAACTACCGGAAATAAGTAAAAAATTCAGTTATCAGTGTCTGCAAGCTATTGTTCTTTTTGCCGGCAAGGTCTAATCTCAGGTGCATCTCCATATCCCCTGCCACAGCGGTGATGGTGTCAAACTTACCCAAGAGATCAGACACCTTTTCATATTGCCCGCCTGCATGTAACAAAAACTGCCATGATGCTGGTACTTTCTCGATATCCAAATCAATGAAAAGGACAAACTTATTATCTGTAAGCATCTCCTCCATCGATGTGCTTAACTGATATTTTTCATCTATACCGTTTAAAACCACCCTGTTGAGCTGTTGTTCTATCGACATCATGATAGCAACATCCTCCACCCTGCGAATATAAAAAGGCATCTCGATGCTGTTAAACTTGATCATATGGTTTTTGCCGCTCTTCATCATCTGACCCGACTCCTCAAGTTGAATGAGCAGCTGATCAAACAATACCGGGGAGACTGTGGCTGTTGCACGAATATCAGGGATCACAAGGCTTTGTGTTTTTCGCATGTTCATAAGCATATTATACATATTGCCGGAAGACACATCCCTGAACCTATCCAACATATCCGGATCATCGCTATTCATCGTAACGACGACATCACCATTAAAGACTTCCGACAGCACCTTGGCATCCACACCTGTATCATCGGTTATCAGCGATGCCAGACCATTGGTATCATTATCTTGCAACGATAAAAACCCCGGATAGTTTTTCATATTCAACGTAAAGGCAACAGCCATCAGCAATTTATCGCCTTTATGATATGAGAGCAGTTCCCGGTTTATCTCCTTTCCGGTAATCAACTCTATTTTCTTTTTTAACGGTTCATCCACCAATAGTCGGGAAAATACCTTAACATTGCCTTTATAAAAGTCTATTGCCATGAGTAATCCCTTCCCTTTAGGTTTACTGTAGCTATAATCATCAAAAAGATTACCTGTAAAGCGTTCTGCGATCATTTTTGGCGACCCGAGCCACAGCGCTATATCGTGACTACCGGCAACAAAAGCAGTATACTCTTTATTCGTTTCAAACAATTGCTTCTCTGAAGGTATCTGCAGACAATATTCAAAAACGCCGGCAATCTCTTCGTCCGACATTTCATTATCGATATCCATAATCAACAATGCGCTGTTTTCGTTCCATCCTATCATCCATCCATCAAAAAGGAATTTAGCAAAGCCTTTACGTTTACGTTTTTTTGATTCTTCAGGGATAAAAGAATGCACCATTTTTTCAAAGGCATCCTTGTTTTCCAATGCTACTGAAGCGCCTGCATAGTGCGATAATGAATCATTGGCAAGGAAAAAAAGGAGTTTCTTGTCGAACTTAACTCCGGAGACATCAGGTTTTTCAATAATCTTCTTGAGTAACAACTGAGCAGCACCACCTACGCTCTCTAACTCATTTTTAAATGAAGTAACAGCAGGAAGGGCATTAACAGCTTCCATATCTGCTTTTTTGACAATCTGTTTCAGATCAAAAGCAGCAGCAGCATAGCTTTCTGACGGAACAAAGGTGCTATAATCACCTACTTTAGCAGGTTTAAGGATAAAATAAAGCCCGATGCCAATGGCAAGAATAACTACTAAAATAATAACAGCTTTTATCAGGCGAGATCTATTCTTCATGACGATATGGTTTTAAGAGATATGGCACATTACTGACAAACTATCTCATTAATAATCGTTTAGGTATTTGCCCAACACACAGGCCCGCTATCTTTTGTATTTAAAGTCTTTTCCCGGGAAATAAGCCTGTTCTCCAAGCATCTCTTCGATACGCAGGAGCCTGTTATACTTAGCGATACGGTCTGTCCTGCTTGCGGAGCCGGTTTTAATAAGGCCGGTGTTCAGCCCGACCGCCAGATCAGCGATAAAAGTATCTTCTGTCTCTCCTGATCTATGGCTGATCACTGCAGTAAAGTTATTACGAAGGGCTAACTCAACCGCATCGATAGTCTCTGTGAGAG
>JAVVFR010000112.1:0-5917 GCA_032250595.1 Bacteroidales bacterium
TCAAAACCCCTGTTTTTGAACTGGTTTAAAGTGGCCTCTCTGGTAGGTTGGTCGAGATCGGAATGCATAGCTTTTGTAGTAAACCCTTCGAGCCGTTGAAGATGTTGCTCAAGTTGTTTGACAGCAATCTTTGTTGCAGCAAAAATAATAATACTGTTAAGGGCTTTTCCTTTTAACAGGCTTGCTATCAGCAGGTTTTTATCTTTGTCGTTCACCATATAGGCTGCCTGTATAACGCCTTCAGCGGGTTTTGCCAGTCCCAGATTGATCTCTATAGGATCATGCAGCAGCCGATGAGCGAGTTTTCTGATAAATCCGGGCATAGTGGCAGAGAACATCAATGTTTGTTTCTCTTTTGGGAGTTTTGATTCAATACGCATAATGTCATCTGAGAATCCCATATCCAACATTCTATCAGCTTCATCAAGGATGAAGTGTAATACGCCGGAAGTATCAATATATCCCATGTTCAGGTGTTGCAGAAACTTACCGGGTGTAGCCACAACGATATCAACACCGGTAGTCAGTGCCTTTTTCTCTACGTCAAAGCCTTGTCCGTCACCACCTCCGTAAATAGCTTTAGAGCTGACTCCCGAAAAGTATGCGATTCCTTGTAAATGCTGATCGATCTGTATGGCCAGTTCACGGGTAGGAACGATAATAATAGCACCTATCTTTCCGGAGCGGTGAGTCAATAGGTTATGTATGACAGGTATCAAAAATGCTGCTGTTTTTCCTGTTCCTGTTTGCGCACATGCGATGATGTCTTTTTTATTAAGAATAGCCGGGATGGTTTGTTCCTGAACCGGTGTCGTCTCTTCATATCCCATAGCATCAATTCCTTCATGAAGCGAGGGATGCAGATTTAACGCTTTAAATTTCAATGTTGTAAATTTTATATGGTGTATACATTAGCAAATTTCTCTCCTGAATGGCATGGTCATACATCTGGCACCGCCACCTCCCCTGGGAAGCTCTGAGCCTTCAAGGGTGATAACACATTTGTCATAGTTGTCAGGGCTTGATTTTTTCTCTATCATGTCAACAGCGCTTATTACCTCATATCCATGGTTGTTGAGCTCCTCAATCGTATAGTAGTTCCGGGCATATCCGATAATTTTACCCGGTGCTACTGCAAAAAAGTTGGCTCCGCTGTGCCACTGCTCACGTTGTTGTATCCATGCGTCTTTTCTTCCTCCACAGTAAAGTGGCTCTACCTCCATGCCTATATGGTTTAATGCCGTGATAAGGTTGTCTTGTTCTTTAAACTGTACTTTGTTCTTTTCGATAGTAATCAAAACGGTTTGTAACTTGTTTGGTTTTAAAATTACTGGATCGTACACCATACATTCGTTCTTGCTGATAAAGGTAAACACCATATCGAGGTGAATAAATGATTCCGGTTGCAGCGGCAACTCCTGTACGATGATATATTGCTTACTATCTGTTTTTTTTATCTGTTGCAATACATGATCAACACCCTGAGAGCTTGTGCGGGCACCAATACCCATAAGCAATGTGTCTTCACGTGCCACCAGAATATCTCCTCCTTCTATCTTTATCTCCGGATACTGAGGTTGACCTTTGATAGGGTTGAAGGTGCCTGTGCTAAAATTGCTGTGATAATCGAAAATCGCTTCCATGATCATCGCTTCACGCTCCCTTACTTTATTTGCCATCCGGGATATTAATATTTTATCCTGAATAGCCACTGCAGCATCACGTGTGTAAAAAAAGTTATGTAAAGGCTTCAATGCATAGCGTTGCGAAGAAAGATATTTTGTAAGTGAGTTTTTTTGCATCACAACACCTTCAATGAGCTTTGTGGCCAGTTCATCAGGGTTTAACGACAGTAGCATGTTACGCTCTCCGTTTATCTTTTCATTATCACAAATCCTTCCGATAAGCTCGTGTTTAACCCTTTCATTATGCAAAATGTCAATTAACAACTCTTTTATCTGGTAGGTCTCTGTCAGCATAGTAAGAACACCCTCTAGTTGTTTGTATTCCGATAGACTAACAGAAAGGTTTAAGATATCACTGTAGAGTGCACGTTCAGCATTCTGTGGTGTCATATTCTCTACCTCATGTCCGGGAGTATGTAAAATTACACCTTCCAACTTGCCAATCTCTGAAGTAATGTTAATGCTTTTATGATCGTTGGTCTTTGTCATGAATCTTCTCCCTGTCGGTTTTATTTGCAAAAATACAAAGATTAATGGTAGATAAATGAAAAGAGAAAAGAAAACATTTTTTTGCAGGTTTAGAAAAAAAATTTATTTTAGCAATTATGAACATAAATGAGTGATGTTGAATCTTAAATATTAAATTTATGAAAGAAAAAAGTATAGAATTATTAAACAAAGCTGTTGCTGATGAACTTACTGCCGTTCATCAATATATGTATTTTCATTTTCATTGTGATGATCAGGGATATGACTTGTTGGCGAATTTATTTCGTAAAACTGCCATAGAGGAGATGATTCATATTGAGTTGCTGGCAGAGCGAATACTTTTTTTGGATGGAGAAGTGGAAATGAAAGCATCACAAGATGTTAATAAGATACATGATGTGGAGAAGATGCTTAAGTTTGCTGTTGAATTGGAAGAGCAGAGTGCAAATGATTATAATAAGTTTGCTAATGAATGTTCTCAAAATGCAGATTCTGCTTCCAAGAAACTTTTTGAACAGTTAGTAGATGACGAAGAGCGTCACTTTGATCAATTTGATGATGAACTGGGTAATCTCGGCAAATTTGGGGCGAACTACCTTGCGCTGCAGTCTATTGAAAGAAGTAAGAATATATCAGGGGGTGGTGAGGCATAATCATCCTATAAAATTGTTTTAGTGTATATTTTTTTAATAAGAGCGCAATATCGTGATAGTTCCCTGTGTGGATACATTTCGGATATAACCTTTGCATTCCAAAACAAAATAATATACACCATCGCTGAGGTTTTCAGCATTCCAGTCGTTCATGTAGTTATTTGTTTTGAATACTTGTTTTCCCCAGCGGTTAAAAATTACTAATTTGCGCTCAAAATAGGCGCCACTCAGCAGGTTGTCAATGATAAACATATCATTATAGCCATCCCCGTTGGGTGTGATAATGTTTGGAATAGTAATTTTTGAATCATACACCTCAATGATTTTTGATAAGGTATCGGGGCATCCATTGTCGGTGAATACGATCAATGTTACTACATACTTTCCCGGGTTTCCATAGTTATGTACAGGGTGTTGGGCCGTTGAGCCGTTGCCATCGCCAAAATCCCATTGCCAATAGGCAGGGTTTACAGTTTTATCAAGAAAACTGATAAGCTGGCCCATCTCAACAGTTTGTGAAGGGAGAATATCAAAATCGGCTATTGGCTGTGAGTATACTGTAATAAGATTCGGTATGATGATACTGTCTTTGCATCCTTCTGTAGAGGTGATTACCAGGCCAACGTCATAGGTGCCCGGATTGTAGTAAGTATAAAGTGGTGAAATATCACCGGAGGTATTACCATCACCAAATTTCCATAATGCACTATTAAAAGGTGTTGGTGATGAAGAGTTTGTAAACTGCACACTGAGAGGTTGACATCCATCATACTTATCAAGATAAAAGCCGGGGTTGATAGCCGGGTAATTGGAAATTACGATGGTATCTGCACTGACACAGGTCAGGTTATAGTCAGTATTGGTCACAGAAACGATATATGTACCGGGTGTAGCAGTGGTAATGGTTTGCGATGCTTGGCCGCCGGGGCTCCATTGATAAGTGCCATTATTGATAGTGCCTGCATCCAAAGTGATCACTGTTTTAGGGCAGAGGGTTGTGTCATTGCCAAGGTTTATGTCGGGGTTGTCAACTACTTTCACTGGAATAACGGTATCCCACTGGCATCCGTATTCATCAACAAAAGTGTAGAGGTAACTGTAGTTGCCACCGATATCTGGTGAGATAAAAATATGATCAAGAGCAGTGCTGTCAATAAATGGGCCACTCCAAATCATCGTATCATTGTTTACGGTATATCCCCAATCGGTAGGAAGAAGGTTAGGATCCAAGTTTAGATCCCATGAGAAGATATAGCCATTATCGATGGCCCAGTAGTCACAAATCTGAATAGTCCATGTGCCGTTGAGTGGACAACCGATAAGGTTTGATAAGGGCTGGTCGGGTTGGTAGTAGTTGGTGTTTAGCACGGTGTTTGTAGAGTCGAGTTGGTTCTGGTTTGAGTGAGCATTGATTGTTCCTATATTAGGATAGATGTGTGACCAGCAATAATTCCAACCAATACCTGCAGCATTCATGGTAGGATCGCAGGGGAAAGAGGAGTTATCCCATGGTGGTCCGTCAAGGGCTTGTCCCATCCAGGCACCACCGGAGTTAATGTATGTTTTTAAAGTGGCTTGTTGATTATTCGGACAGATGATTGTGAACTCAAGGTCACCAACGAAGGAGTGCTCCATATTAACACAGATAGAGAGAATATCTGTTGCAGCACCGATGGTTTGTCCTGGAAGGAAATTGTTGAATGTAACATCAGTATTATAACATGAAGTGGGGCAGTTGGGGCCGTCAGGGATAAACATGGTGCTGTCGAATCGTTGACTCGACGATTGTTTGCTTTTTATAAGGGAATAATAGACGTTGGTCATATTTGGGAAGTCATCGGCATTAAGTTTTTTTGTAGTGTTGGCACAAAAAGGCTGTGGAGGAGTAACGGTTTTGATCGGATTGGCACCATGTCTCACCCTTAAATTAATGGCATTTGTGGACACACAGCCATTGGAGTCAATAACAGTGAGCATCACATCAAATCCCCTGGCAATGGTGTAAAGGTGTTTAACAACCTGTCCGGTGTCTAATGTTCCGTCACCAAAATCCCATATAAAAGTTGAAGTTATATCACTCTGTTGATACACTATGCCATTTTGAGGATAAATACCCTTTCCTGCAAAGGTGATAGAGTCACCCAAACAGGCATCAACATAATTGCTGTCATTGGGTGCAGGAGATGTATTCGCTGAGTCAACAGCAGCAAAAACTGATTGACAGACATTGACACAGGTGATAGTAGCATCCCATCCTGCTGCCACTGAAGAACCATCGGTCTTGAAACGAATGGTAAGGCATCCTGCTGTAGTTGATTGAACCGGAAAAAGGTTGAGAGAGTTGAAGTTGTTAAAAAAGTTTTGCAGGTTGTTGCCCGACATAATCAGTGGGTCTGCTACAGTTGGACCATCATGGATCCATAAGGTGTCAGTGTAATCAATGTCGAATTGATTGAAATAAAGCTGCACCTGTGTATTAGTGGCATTGTTGGAACAGAAAGTGATAGTGTTGTTTTCATTGTTGCCATAGGATGACCCCCCACCTCCACTGTCGTAAAAATTGCCACTGCATGTGTTTATGGTTTGGCCATTTTGGGTAGCTATATTATAATTCTGGGCAGACAACAATACAGTTGTTGTCATTAGCAATATAGTCAATAAATAGGTTTTATACATTATGGTTATGATTTTTTGTAAAGATAGTACAGTCTTATGCATTAGACAATAATTATTTGACCCTATTTCCATCCTTTTGTTTAATTTTGCTTTGAATTATTATTAAAATTTTTTCTTATGAGGGTAATTCAAAATAAAAAGATACGCGACCTGGAGAATAAAGGAGAAAAGATTTTTAGGCATATGCTGCTTACTGTACTGTCTTTGTTAATTGCTGCGCCGGTGTTTATCATTATTTATCGTTATGTCCCCGACATCGTGATAGATATAAATAAAGAATCAATCAGGTTGGATCATATTCTAACAGGTATCATAGTTTTTGCATTGATTAGATTTATGGTTGGGCTTATTGAGAAATTTATTGTTTTGGTGGCACTCGGATTTTTTTTACTATTGTCAATTGCTCATTTTAGC
>JAVVFR010000113.1:0-5907 GCA_032250595.1 Bacteroidales bacterium
GCCCCGCCAGCAAACACTGACGGGGAGCACCTCTCACATGTATCTGCCGAAATGCTATGAAGGCAGGCCACCCGGCGTATGCATACGACGAGCACATACAGGCTGTCATAAAACATAGCGCAGAAAGTGATAAATTTGAGCGACATAATATGTAATCAACATCAGTAACGGTCTGATACGGAAGTGCTTAGAAGTGCGCTACGTTTCATACAGCCAAAACATTACCTGCAATCCTAAAAAACAAATAATGAAACGACTGAAAATATGGATATTGTTACTGTTTTTGACAAGTCAATTATTTGGACAAGACTATATTGAATATCATAGGACTTTTAATCGAATTGATGAAGATGTTTTGTCCCAGAATTATACAGCAGCAATTGAACGACTTGACAGTATTTATTTAAAATATGATTTTATTTATGCAAAGCACTGTATGAAAGCACTCCAAATCTGTATTACTGCAAATGACAGCATTAAAGCAGATAAGTGGTTGGAAAAATGTTTCAAACAAGGAATTCCGGTTTGGATTATTAGAACCAACGAAATAACAAATAAATCAATAACATATTCGACAACCCAAAAGACATTGAATGATTTCGACAGTTTACACTCCATTTACCTATCGTCCGTTAACACTAACCTTCGAGAAAAAATAGACAGCTTATTGACTATTGACCAAAAATATACCCGAAGAGTTAACGATGGATTTGTTCTATTCAAGCCAATTCATTGGCTGCAATGGGGGATAAACAATCAGCGTCAATTCGAGCTGCTTAAACAGATTATTGAAGCTTATGGATATCCGGAAGAACGGCTAATTGGGCTGTCTAATATTCAAGATTCTGTAGCATTTGCAAAACACTTCACATTTTGGGGGCCTTCAGAACTCAGGGATTCCCGAGTGCAAATTATGCTTCAACACTGCTATTCAACCTGGCATAAAATTGATTTTGACTTTAAAGACACCCTAAATAAGAATTTATGTAATGGAAATATGCCAGCTTTCCAATATGCGAAAATCATTGATTTTATGTTACCTGACAAACAGAAATATATCAACAACAAATTCTGGTTAAGGGATAAATTTTGTGAAGAGAATTGCAATGAAATCATCAACAGGAACCGTTATTCAATTGGTCTGAATACTTCTGAACAAGAGAAAAGAAATACATTAATAGAAAGAGAGAGAAGAAAAAACAAGAAAGCCAACGCAAAAATAATGCTTGAATGAATATTAAAAGGGCAGCTTGTAATCGGGTAGGCTGCCCCGCCAGCAAACACTGACGGGGAGCACCGCTCACATTTATCTGCCGAAATGCTAACAAGGCCGGCCAGCCGGTGTATGCTTACGCCGAAGCTTCAGTATAGGCATACGGGTCTTATACTGAGCGATTCATAAATAATGGGGAAATGTATTTCAGGTAAGTAACTTTAGCAATTTTAAATTTAAAATATTTATGAAAATTTGGACAATCCCGCTTAAAGGCAAACAAAACAGTTCACAAAAAACCATCAAGATCAGTAATTCTCTAAAAGCTCCTTTATCCTTCTCTTAATCTCTAACCTGAAGGTATCAGGGGCTATTACCTCTATGTGGCTACCCCAGGAGAGGATCAGTCCCACAAGTTCTGGCGTAGGATGCACGTATATGCTGATAAGGGTATAATCATCGGTGGCCTCTTTCACTCGCTGCGAGTCATGTACCGGCTGATTTAAACAGTAAGGAGCAATATCAGCGGAGAGCCTTAGGAGCATCTCCTGGGGCTTATCACCGGTACCATGATGGATACCTATCACATCCTTGAAACAGGTAGCGGGATCGTACCGGCATGGGAAATAAGTTGCTGAATGTTTCACGTGGAGCTCCTCAATCCGGTCGAGGGCATAGGTCCGCTCCTCCTTCCAGTAAGCATTATATCCGAAAAGATACCACCGCCCCATGTATTCTTTCAGATAATAGGGATGCACAGTATGGGTATACGCTTTCCCTTTGTTGTAAGCCCTATATGTCACGAAAACCACCTCTTCATTGCTGATCGCATCAATACATGCCTTCAGGTGTACATCACCGTTAAAGACAGGACGGTGCTCAAACTGAATGAAGTCGAGGGGCTTTTCTGTGAAGAGCCGCCTCATGTGAAGCACACTCAGGATCTTTTGTACCGCATCAGAGAACTCCTCCAGGATCTCCATCTTCTGGTACTGCTCCAATAGCTTTGCGGCAAACGCCATTGATTGCAACTCGTCTTTACTCACCGGAAATTTCTCTATGGAATAACCGGTCTCTGTATAGTGATAAGCCCGCTTTGACCTGTTGTAATGAATAGGGGCATCATATCCCAATGCGGTATCATAGCGCATCGCTTCGATATCTGCATCAATGGTCCGTGAACTTATCTGCTTCCCATCGAGTGCCTCCCGGCAGGCTTCTATAATCTCATTCTTGGTCACGTATTGGCCATTCTCTAACATACGATTGATGATACGATAGCGTATCAGGGCCTGTTTATTTGCCAGCATAATGCTCTTTTTTTCTGTAACGCAGATATACTGCGTTGTACAGGATTATTATTGTAAAAAATCAAACAGTTATCGATCATTATGAACAAAAATAAGAAAAAAGGGGAAATGATAGGCCATATGGAGGTGGTTTTAAAGCATGCCCGTCAAGTAAAAGGCAGTTGGAGGGAGCTTTCCGACAGCGATATTTCATTGCAAAAATGCATGGAATTCTTCTCTTTGAATAAGGTGCAGTCCATTCTGTTCAGCACCATATTTCTAACCTGCCTGGAGGAGGAAGATATCGAGATTACCGATATTGCCGAAAAGCTCAAATGCAAGGTAATGTATGTGGCCGTTGAACTCGATGAGATAAGAGCGCTGAGTGAAAAAAGACTGGTCCGGACAAAGATGCGCTTCAGGCACAGAAAGCTTTTTATTTTCGGTATTGACGATTCTCCGCTCAGAAGTCTTGAAATAAGCCTTCCTATAACGGTTTTTGAGGCTGTCCTGAGAAACGATATAAACTCCCTCAAAGAACAACCGGTAGTGGATGCTTGGGAGTTCATCCGCAGAACAGATAGTTTAACAGAGCAGCGGAGTGATGATGAAATATCAACCTTATTGCTGATTGAAGAGTTTAATAAGATGTGTGAAAACTGCGCTGATGTGACCTTAGTGCAAACGATGCAGGGGTTGGGGCTGGAGACCGATGATATGATATTTCTGGTACAGATGATCCATACACTGACAGACGGGGATGAAGAGATGCTGATAAGCTGGGCAGCAGAACGCATGTATGAATACCCGCGGCCACGTATCAATATGATCAACGCATTTGTCTCGGGACGGAACAAATTAGTTGCCATGGGATTGGTGAAAGTGTACCCGGGAATGTTCAGATCAAAATACGAGGTTAAGTTAACTCCAAAAGGAAGAGAAACATTGTTTAAAGATGAACTGGAGATCTTACTGAAATCATCCGGCAAATTATCGTTAAAAAAAGTAAATAAAAAACCTGAAAACCTTTACTATAATACTAATGAAGAAAAACCGGTAAAGGAGTTGGAAAGGCTGTTGGAAGAGAAAACCTATAAGGATATTTGTGACCGGCTAAAAGAGAAGGGCATGCCTGAAGGGCTTACCATTTTGCTTTATGGAAAACCGGGCACCGGAAAAACCTCCACAGCATACCAGGTGGCCGTCGAAACCGGCAGACCGGTGATACCTGTTGATATTGCAGGTACAAAAAGCATGTGGTACGGCGAAAATGAACGGTTGATAAAGGAGGTCTTTGATGAATATAAAAGGTATACCGAGACCAGTGAACTTATCCCTATCCTGTTGTTCAACGAATGTGACGGTATATTCTCAAAACGAAAGGATACGCATACTTCATCGGTGGCACAAACTGAAAATGCCGTTCAAAATATCATCCTTGATGAACTGGAACATTTCAAAGGAATACTAATAGCTACCACCAACCTTACCCAAAACCTTGATAAGGCCTTTGAGCGCCGGTTCCTTTATAAGATCAATTTCAATCTCCCTGATGCCAATATCCGGCTGAAGATATGGAATGACAGGTTTCCCTGGTTGAAAAACAGTGAGCTAAAGGAGTGTGCAGACAGGTTTTCTCTCACTGGCGGACAAATACAGAATATCCAACGCAGGGTGATGCTGAAAGAGGTGCTGAACGGAGAAAAAACATCTGCTGAACAGATTATGAAGCTCTGTTACGAAGAGAGCAGTTCATTCAGCGAAAAACAGTGGATTGGTTTCGGAAAACAGGAGGGGTAATACTTATAGATAGCCAATATTTATTCTTTTTAATATATTTGTAACAAATGGAAAATAAAACTGATAACACAACTGTTCGCTTCCTTTCTAAATCAAAATATCTCAGGGGGCGACAATGTATAAAAAACCTTTATCTCGACAGGTATCATAATGACTTAATGGATGAAATAGGCGAAACACAACAAGCCATCTTCAGTATGGGACATACAGTCGGGGAGTATGCACAGCAGCTCTTCCCCGGCGGAGAGGATGCCTGCAACGGGAACTTTAGAAACATCAAAGGAGCCGTGCAACAAACAAAAGTGTTGATCGAGAACGGAACGGAAGTGATCTATGAAGCAGCCTTCGAATACCGGGGAAACATCTGCTACCTTGACATTCTTGTTAAAAAGGAAGGAAAATGGTTTGCTTACGAGGTAAAAGGATCAACATCTGTAAAGAAATACTACTACGACGATACCTCCTTTCAATATTACGTGATCACCAATTCAGGACTTCCATTGGAGGATATCTGCATCATTCATGTCAACAGCAAATATGTCAGGAAAGGGGGATATCGACATCCGAGCATTATTTAGCATTACAACGGTTCATAAAGAGGTGATCACCCGGCAGCAGGAGGTCGTCAGGAATATTGAAGAATTCGGCAAGGTGCTGAACAGCACTGCCATTCCGGATATTCAAATAGGTGAACACTGCAGTGATCCTTACAACTGCGACTTTCGGGGATATTGCTGGAAGACAGTCCCTGCTTATTCAATATTTAATATTAGTAACCTGGGATGGAAAAAGAAGATGGAGCTCTACCATAGAGGCATCCTGGAGATAAAGGATGTGCCCGATGATTTCCCTTTGAGTGACAAACAGCGGTTTCAGGTCATTGCAGAAAAGACCGGGAAAGGTATCATCGATAAAAAAGCGATACAGTTTTTTATGGAGCAGCTTCAGTACCCTTTGTTTTATCTCGACTTCGAGACCCATGGCTCCCCTGTCCCGTTATACGACAATGCGAGGCCTTACGAGCAGATCCCTTTTCAATATTCTTTACATATTCAGCGCGCAAAAGGAGCTGAGCCGGAGCACCGCGAATTTCTCGGCACTCCGCCGGAAGACCCCAGACCAGAACTAATACGCCAGCTTGTTAGTGAACTTGAAAATGAAGGCAGCATCATAGTCTATAACCAGAGCTTTGAGGTTAATAAGTTGAAAAAGATGGCCGGGATTTATCCGCAGTTTGCCCCTGCTATCGACAAAATCATCAACCGGATAGTTGACCTGATCGTACCCTTTCGTAGCAAATCCATTTACCTGCCTGCGATGAAAGGCTCCTACTCCATAAAAGAGGTATTGCCTGCCCTGGTGCCCAAACTCTCTTACAAAGAGTTGAATATCAATGAAGGAGGCATGGCCAGCCGGGGATATGATCAACTGTTTGAGATCACTGATACTGAAGAAACTGAGAAGATACGAAAGGATTTGTTGGCGTATTGTAGATTGGATACGTTGGGGATGGTGGAGATCATTGGGGAATTCTAAAGGACAGATGTAACGGATATGCTGTTTACATTTAAGACTCCATGCAAGTATAAGGCTTTTGGCTTTTAC
>JAVVFR010000114.1:0-5881 GCA_032250595.1 Bacteroidales bacterium
CTATCGCGCAGGTGCTTGACCCACCGGGTCCGATACATCTGCGGGCTTGGAATAAAGGCCTTAATGAACAGGAGAAAGATACAGAGGAGGGAATCAGTAAAAACCGCAGGGCTATTCCTTATGTTCATCAACGTGAAGCCGATGTGATGTGGGCTAAAAGAGTGTGGCAGGAAATTGACCTGAGACAAAAGATCAACCATCCACTCTATTATCCCGAACAGCCGGTAAGACATAGAAAAAGCCTTATGCAAACATTGCTTGATGCTGCCAATGAAGGATTGGTGGTTTATAAGGATGAGGATTTTAAGCTGCCTATGAATCCTTCAGAGCTTGAAGATAAAATGAACAGAAAAGATACTATTACTGTGCCTAATCCTTTTGATCCAAACTATGATACAATAATGGTAATTGATGTCTCTTTCAATACTGCCGATGTATGGAAGTATTGGATCATTGAAGATTGGTTTTTCTGCCGCGAACGCTCTGTGCTTGAGAAACGAATCAAAGCGATTGCTCCCATCACCGAAAGACCTATCAGAGATGAGACTACAGGCGAATTTATTGACCGCAGAGCTGAGATTTTCTTCTGGGTCTATTTCCCGCACGCCAGGCCATATCTGGCAAGAACAGAGACTTTTAATAGGTTTAATGATACCGAACGTATGTCGTTTGATGATCTCTTCTTTAAACGAATGTTTGAAGGAAGAATTATCAAGGTAGATAATGTGCATGACCGTTTTATCGTACAGTATCAATTAGGCCTTGATGTGCTGCTGGAAGCAGATCGTATTAAAAATGAGTTTAATACCTTTGAGATGGATCTCTGGGAATATTAATGCAATAAAAGAATTATGAAGCCGGCTGTTTATCGATAGCCGGTTTTTTTTATCTCTTTTTATTACCTTTACCACATTATAGGATTATTTACATGCATTACGATCCACTCTCATCAAGTATTGAATATGTGAAAGGTGTCGGCCCCAAAAGAGCTGAACTGTTAAAAAAAGAGGTGCATATTACCTCTTTTAATGATCTGATGATGTATTATCCATTCCGGTATGCTGATCGCAGTAAAATATTTACGATAAAGGAGATATCTCCTTCAATGCCTTATGTGCAGCTTAAAGGCCGTATCGTTGCTATGCAGGAGTTAGGTCATAAAAGAAGCACACGGTTGGTAGCATTGCTTGAAGACGCCACCGGAACCGTTGAGTTGGTATGGTTTAAAGGGTTAAAGTGGATAAGGGAAAAACTTGCTGTCGGGAAAATATTTATTGTATATGGGAAGCCTTCCCTTTTCAGTGGGAAAATTAATATTCCACATCCTGAACTGGAGACGCCTGAGTCGTATGAACAGTTATTGGGAACTACGCTGCAACCGTTTTACAGCACCACCGAAAAACTACGCAACATTGGACTTGACAGCAAAGGGATTGCTAAAATAATGCGCAACCTTCTGGCATCAATAAAAGGAAATATCCCTGAAACATTACCTTCATGGCTGATAAAACGGTATAACATCCCCCGCAGGGAAGAGGCAATAATGAATATTCACTTTCCGCAAGATGAGCAACAACTCGGGTTAGCGCGAAAAAGGTTGAAATTCGAAGAGCTCTTTTATGTTCAGCTCGGTCTTCTGTTGGCGAAGCACGACCGTTATAAAAAATCAAAAGGGCATATCTTCAGTACGGTGGGTGATCGCTTTCATCATTTCTATTCTCAAAATTTACCTTTTGCATTAACAGATGCACAAAAACGTGTGATAAAGGAGATTAGAAGTGACCTCGGCAAGGGTACACAGATGAACAGGCTGCTGCAGGGTGACGTGGGTTCCGGTAAAACACTGGTGGCGCTGTTGACAATGTTAATAGCTAATGATAATAACTTCCAGGTAGCCCTAATGGTGCCAACAGAAATTCTTGCTTCACAGCACTATAAAACAATTGTTGCGCTGCTGAACAATATACCGGTAGAGACACGTCTGCTGACAGGCTCAACGAAAGCAGCCAAACGTAAATCATTGTTGCAAGAGCTTGAACAAGGAGATATTAATATCCTTATTGGCACTCACGCTTTGATAGAAGAGAGCGTAATATTTAAAAACCTTGGATTGGTAATCATCGACGAACAGCATCGTTTTGGGGTGGCACAGCGGGCGAAGATGTGGGGAAAGAGCAGTGTCCCTCCACATATCCTGGTGATGACTGCAACCCCTATTCCGCGTACTTTGGCAATGACCCTATACGGAGACCTGGATGTTTCAGTAATTGACGAGATGCCACCGGGGCGAAAACCGGTAAAGACATTTCACCTTACTGACTCAAAACGGCTAAGGTTATTCGCTTTTATGCGTGAACAGATAGCTTTGGGCCGGCAGATATACGTTGTCTATCCGCTTATCGAAGAGTCGGAGAAGCTTGAGTTAAAAGACCTGATGGATGGTTATGAGAGTCTCTCAAGGGCTTTCCCGCTACCCGATTATGCGATAAGTATTGTTCATGGGAGAATGAAGGCAGAGCAGAAAGCTTATGAGATGCAGCGGTTTATTAAAAATGAGACACAAATAATGGTTTCAACTACGGTTATAGAGGTGGGTGTTGACATTCCCAATGCTTCTGTAATGGTTATCGAAAATGCAGAGCGATTCGGTTTGTCGCAATTGCATCAGTTGCGTGGACGCGTTGGCAGAGGTGCCGATCAGGCATATTGTGTGCTGATGAGCGGAGATAAAATTACCCATGAAGGCAGGAAAAGATTGTCGATCATGGTGCAATCGAACAATGGGTTTGATATTGCAGAAGAAGACCTCGCAATACGGGGGCCCGGTGACCTGCAAGGGACGCAACAGAGCGGGTTGCTGGAGTTCCGTATCGCTGATATTGTGCGTGATGAGAAAATTATGGTGTTTGCCAGGGGAATAGCTGAAGAGATAGTGCAGTTTGACCCGGAGCTAAAAGATGACAAAAATGTTGTTATCAAACGCCAAATGGATGAATTGAAAAAAAGCAGACACGAATGGATACGAATCAGTTGAATCCTTGCAGTGCTTTTTGTACTTTTGTTGTTTAAATCCTTTATGATCTTATGAAGATATCATATAACTGGCTTAAATCGTATCTCGATATTGCCATTCCCGCTGAAGAGCTGGCTGCTATTCTTACTGATACCGGACTGGAAGTAGAGAATGTAGAGCATTTCTCCTCTGTGAAGGGAGGCTTTGAAGGGATTGTCGTTGGAGCGGTGCTTACATGCGAAAGACACCCTGATGCCGACAAGCTTTTTGTCTGTTCGGTTAACATTGGTGATAAGAATCCCTTGACTATTGTTTGCGGTGCACCAAATGTGGCAAAAGGTCAGAAAGTGCCTGTTGCAACAGTGGGCACATCTCTGTATCCAAAAAACAGCAGTGAAGCCTTTGTCATTAAGAAAGCAAAGATCAGAGGCGTCGCCTCTGCAGGAATGATATGTGCTGAAGATGAGCTTGGTATTGGGATGTCACATGAGGGTATTATGGTGCTTGACCCCACCGTGCCTGCAGGCACTCCATTTGCGGAGTTGATGAATGTAGAAAGTGATACGGTATTCACTATAGGACTTACGCCCAATCGTACCGATAGTATGTCGCACATAGGAGTGGCACGTGATATCATAGCGTTCCTCCATCATCGTGATGGGAAGAAGTTTCCTTTGCAATGGCCTGATGTATCTGCCTTTTCCGTGAAGAACAGTGATCTGCCCGTTACCATTGATATCGAAAACAGGGAAGGTTGTGGCCGATATACAGGGTTGACGATAGACCATGTAACCGTTAAAGAGTCGCCCGGCTGGTTGAAAAACCGGCTCAATGCTATTGGTATTAAACCTATTAATAATATCGTTGATATAACCAATTTTGTCCTACATGAGACTGGCCATCCGTTGCATGCTTTTGATTATGACAGTATTGATGGCCACGCCATTGTGGTAAAAACGCTTCCTGAAGGCATCTCGTTTACTACGCTTGATGGGATAGAGCGCAAGCTATCGATGCATGATCTGATGATTTGCAGTGCATCGAAGCCTTTATGTATTGCCGGTGTTTACGGTGGAGTGAATAGTGGTGTTACCTTCTCCACACGTCGTGTTTTTCTGGAGAGTGCCTGGTTTAATCCGCTATTTATCAGAAAAACTGCAAAATATCATACTCTTAGTACCGATGCTTCGTTTCGATATGAACGTGGCGCTGACCCGGAAATTACGCTGTATGCCATTAAAAGAGCAGCTTTGCTTATCGAGGAAATTACCGGTGGCGCTGTGAGTTCTGATATTATCGATGAATATCCGTTGCCATTTGAAAAGAAAAGAATTGTATTCAGGTTCGAACGACTTAACATGATCGCAGGACAGCCTATAGAGAAACAAAAAGTGTTGTCGATACTGAAAGACCTTGCTTTTGAAATAGTAGCACAAGATGAGAAGCAACTAACTCTATTAGTGCCTGCTTTCAGAGTTGATGTAACACGTGAGATTGATGTAATAGAGGAGGTGCTGAGAATATTTTCCTATAACGCTATCGATATTCCACGACAGATTGCCGTCTCTTTCTCTGCTCAATCGGATGAAGAGAAGATTAACCTTAACGATATGTTGGCGGATTTTCTATCCGCTAACGGCTATTATGAAACCTGGAGTAATTCACTGACCAATAAAAAATATGCCGGGTTGTTGAAAGAGTATCCTGAAAGTGATGCCGTGCATCTGCATAATCCACTCAGTGCTGATTTAGGGATGATGCGGCAAACAATGTTGTTCGGACTTCTTGAACTTACTGCCTATAACAACAACAGGCAGGTAAATGATGTACGTGTTTATGAGATGGGTAACGTATATCAGAAGCTTAGTGATGACAGAACAAAAGATGTTACCCATCGTTTTAAAGAAACGGCCATGTTGGCAATTTTGATCTCCGGTAATAACGCACCGGAATCATGGTATACTGAGCGTAAACCCGCGACTTTCTTCGACCTGAAAGATACTTTTTTTGCACTGTTAAATAAGTGTGGCGTCATCCTTCGCAACGTGCAATGTATTGATGACAAAAGCGATATGTTCGATGTAGCAATGGCCATCTATTATCATAATAGATTGTTAGGGAGAATAGGTATTGTGAAGGACATACTCGTCAAACGATTTGATGCTATGCATCCTTGTTTTTTTGGAGAACTGTTCTTGCAGGAGTTAACCGATGTTGTAAAGAACAGGGCTCTCGTTGCTGAACCGTTGCCAAGGTTCCCTTCGGTGAGAAGAGACGTTGCCCTGGTTGTGGATAAAAACATTAAGTTCTCCCGAATTCATGACCTCGCACTTAAGACAGAGAATCAACTGTTGAAAAATATTAATCTCTTCGATGTCTACGAAGGGGAGCAACTCCCCGATGATAAACGCTCCTATGCAGTGAGTTTTACCTTGCGTGACGATGAAAAGACATTAACCGACAAAAAAATTGATAAAATAATGAAACGCATTGTGTCAGTTTTAGAAACAGAGATTGGAGCGAAATTGCGATAATTAATCTGTATGTATTAACGTTCTGTGTTTTTCTTTTCCATGAGGTTGATTTTGTGTCGGATAATCACTATTTTTGTGTTTATGCAATATGTCGCATAATGTAAGAAATTATTAATAACTAAATATTATGATGATGAAATATGTAACTTTATTATGTTTGTCAGTGGTTATTTTTGTTGCAGGATGCAACAATAAAAAAACCGAGATAGAAAATCTTCAACAGGAGAATGAGTTGCTTAAACAGCAGTCGCAAGAGAAGGACTCTACGATTAACTCATTTTTTGATTCCTACAACCTTATTGAGGAAAATCTGGCCATTATCAAAGAGCGAGAA
>JAVVFR010000115.1:0-5807 GCA_032250595.1 Bacteroidales bacterium
CATCGAGTGTTGGATATGTTTTATTGGTTCCTCTTGCCGGGGTAGTTTTTCATGCAGTAGGCAGACATCCCATTGCCGGGATGGCAGCAGCCTTTGCAGGTGTTTCAGGGGGTTTCAGTGCCAACCTTATCCTAGGTACTATCGATCCGTTATTGGCCGGTTTGTCACAAGAGGCTGCTCAAATTATCGACCCAGCTTATGAAGTGAACCCTACTGCCAATTATTTTTTTATGGTTGTCTCTACCTTTATCATTGCTTTCGTAGGAACTGTGATAACCGAGAGAATTGTAGAACCAAGGTTAGGAAAATACACGGGTACCCCGGAGTCGATATCTCCAGAAGACAATAACCAGGATGATGCTACTATAAATAAATTATCGCCTAAGGAACGGAAAGGAATGAGAATGGCGCTCTACACACTGCTGGCCATTCTTGCTGTAACTTTGGCAGGAATAATCCCAGAGAATGGTTTTTTTAGGGGTGATGACGGAGGGTTTCTTTCTTCACCTTTGATCAAAGGGGTGGTTGCCATGCTCTTTTTGTCGGCAGGGCTTACCGGTTTGGCATATGGCTTTACCATTGGCACCTATAAGAACGATGCTGATGTGATGAAAGGAATGGCAAGCTCCATGAAAACCCTGGCCAACTATCTGGTACTGGTTTTTTTTGCTGCTCAGTTTGTGGCATTCTTTAATTGGAGCAATCTTGGTATCATTCTGGCTGTGGAAGGAGCTAATCTGCTTATAGCATCCGATCTGGGTTTAATACCTATGATGATTCTTTTTGTTGTTCTATCAGCCACCATAAACATGCTTATGGGCAGTGCTTCTGCAAAATGGGCTATCCTGGCTCCTATCTTTATTCCAATGTTTATGATTATGGGGTATTCTCCGGAGTTGTCGCAGATGGTATATCGTGTTGGCGACAGTGTCACCAATATTATTTCTCCGATGATGAGTTTCTTTGCCCTCATTATTGCATTCATACAGAAATATGAACCCAAGGCAGGTATAGGAACAGTAATCTCTACCATGGTTCCCTATTCCATTGCTTTTTTTCTGGCATGGGTAATTTTATTGATCGGATGGCTCTGGTTAAATATACCATTAGGGCCTGATGCGGGAATTCATTATGTATTGCCCGCTTCATAGTGAGGATATGCGTAATGGTCTTACAATCATTCTATTGTGCGTTTTCTAATATAGAATGTAAAAACAAGATCTGTAGAAAATTTCTATCTTTACGTAAATAAAAATGTAGTATTATGAAAGTAGCTGTATTGACAGGATCTGGTATCAGCAGGGAGAGTGGATTAAAGACCTTCAGAGATATGGATGGTTACTGGCGGAAATACAGGGTTGAAGAGATAGCATCTCCGGCAGCATGGGATGCAAATCCGGAGATGGTACTTGAATTTTACAACATCAGAAGAAAGCAACTCTATGAGGTAGCTCCCAATGCGGCGCATTATGCGTTAAAGAAGCTTGAAGAGAAGTATGAGACAGTGATCATCACACAAAATGTTGACGATTTGCATGAGCGTGCAGGATCACGCTCGATTATCCATTTACATGGAGAGTTAAAAAAAGCACGAAGCACCGTTGACCCTTCTTACATTATTGAACTCAAAACCCCTGTGCTACAATCAGGAGACAGATGTCCGAAGGGTGGACAACTCCGGCCACATATTGTATGGTTTGGAGAGCCTGTGCCTATGATCAGCAAGGCAGCACGGATTATTGCCGAATCGGATATGCTGCTTGTTATTGGCACCAGTCTGGTTGTTTATCCTGCTGCAGGCCTTGTTAATTACAAAAAAGAGCATGCTCCGGTATATCTCATTGATCCTGGAGAGTTTCCTTTTCTTCCGCAACAAAATATTACACATATTCAGAAAAATGCAACAATAGGAGTACCTGAATTGGTAGCACAATTATTATCTTCAAAACCCTGATAAGCTGTGCGGTAACGACGTAAACTTTTGAATGTTGTTTTTTTTAATCGCAGTAAATTTAAACGTTTATTTTGTCCATAATTTTCCAAAAAACTCATATATATTATAAAATTAATATTATGGACAACTACATAAAGCAGCTGCTGAAGGATATCGATGCACGTATTGCAGTAGCGCCCCCACCGATTGGTATGGTAATCGGAGAGAATGTATATCCGATATCCGATTCAACAACATTAGAAGAGTCATTGGGGGAGGCAGAGCGATATGTGAGTGCGCCCCCTGCTAAACTTGGTGATCAATTGAAGTTCACTATCAATGAATTTCCCAGAGCAACACTTTTAAACACCAAACAACTCACTGTGCTAACCCAGGCTTTAGAGAATTTATGGCTGGCATGGCACCTGGTCCCCGACTTTCCGAAAGGGCTTCCCGTTGCTATGAAATACAATCTTATGCGCGGTTACCTGGAGAAAGAGATCGTATTGGTTAAAGTTGGGGAAGTGCATATTGAGTTCTGTGAGTATGACTACGATAACTGTCCGTTTATAGGATATTGTGACAGCTGTGATCCTAAGAAATTCACGGATGAAAAGTGGAACTAAGGAAGTTTTTCAAACTTTTTCATATATTGTAATCCATGATCAACATAATAGGGGTGATAGGTTTTGCTTTTGCCGTTACGCGGAAAAGGCTTGCCGGTATTATGGATATGAAAAGCATCATTAAATTTTCCTTCTCTAAGATAATCCCCATAAGTCATATTGATCCATTTCATACCCCAAAAAACACTTTTTGTTCCCCGAATATCTGCAATTTTAATTTCCATCAGCATGCATTTGTAGCCCATTAGCTGGAAAGGGCCCCATGATGAAGCCAGGTTTCTTAAGGCGGCATCAGTGGCATCAGCAAGGTCCTCTTTTGTTACATGTTCGTACGATTCCAATGTGCCATTTTTTACAGCCTTTAGCTTTTCATATACATGCGGTTCAAACCGTGGAGAAACATTTTTACGCCCTGAGCTTTCCAACACTATCAGTGCTTTAAAATAGGAAGCCGGTAAATTCATCGATGATGCTATCTGATTTATCTCCTCGCCATAATTCTCTTCTGTTAACAGAAATACATTCATGGTTTGGGGAGGGCCTTTCTTTTGATAAGAAAAATATTTTATAATAATGATCGATATTGAAGCAATAATCAGTAATGCTATCAACCCGTTTGCAATTTTTCTTCGTCTTTGTTTTGTCACTGTTTTTTATTTATCGGTGTTTAGCGGATTTATACCGTTACATCAGTATTGGCTATTTTTCTATTTTGATAGTGTAATTATAGCTGCTTTTATTATCATTGTTTTTTTTGTCCGGCTTCATAGTATAAGCTATTTGCATGTCCAGTTTTTTTGTTGCCGGCAATTTAAATTCAATTTTTGCTATATATTTACTTTTTACCCTTATCCCACGGTTATGGGTTTTGTCGAATTGAAGTAATTTAATCAACCGCACTGCTTCAGCATCGCAACCATATCCAATGCTTTTATAAATATGGGCATCTATGACTGTCCCATTATCATTAACCTCATATTCAACAATCACAATACCTTCAATACCCCTTTTTAAGGCTTCACCAGGATATACAAGATGTGATGCTATAAATTTCTTAAACGCCTCTTTACCCCCCGGATAATGAGGGATTTGTACAAAATTTTTCTGCTTCTTAGCTCTTTTTTTCATCCCTCTTTTCTTTATTCTTTTTCTGTCAATGTCAAAAGTAATCATTTATGCAAATAAAAACAATGCTTTCGAAAGTTGCTATCTCATAAACCGGCAATATTGAAATCTGTATTTCCCATGACAGGGTAGTTGTTTTATAAATAACTTTTCTGATACCAAAACTTGTAAATCGTTTATTTTGATTTATTTATAAAATTATTTGTTTTCACCCCTATAATTTTCTTATCTTTGTTTGTTAGAATTGAGGTTTTTGTTAAAATCTCAAACCCCAAATATATTCTAGCACGATTTTTTCATAATTATTTATTGGTTTGTAGAGAATGTTGAGAAACATTCTCTTTTTTTTTAACAACAATATAGTAAGAAGCGTGTAATTTTCAATAATATCAGATAAATAGTAATCATAATCTTTTCTGGTCTTAGGCCGGTAGGTATCATTTACAAGTAATAAAAATTTAATCTCTTTATAATACCCTTAATTTCGTGCTATATTGTACCTTAGCACCACCATAAAACAAAAATAAGTGGCAGGAATCTATATCCATATACCGTTTTGTCGAAGCAAATGTAATTATTGCAACTTTTTTTCTGTGGTATCACAAAAAAAAATTTCTGAGGTACTCATTTCCATAGAGAAAGAGTTGGCGCTTAAGCGAGACTGTATTTCAGAGTATCAGATTGACACAATCTATTTTGGAGGGGGAACACCTTCTTTGATTCCGGTCAGATGGATCGCACAGTTGTTGGCAGTGGTCAAGAACCACTATCGCCTTGCCGTTTCTCCCGAGATAACGATTGAGGCAAATCCAGATGACATATCAAAACCGGTGTTAGATGACTGGCAGGGTGCCGGCATCACCCGAATAAGTCTTGGGGTGCAATCGTTTGATGACCGTGACCTGCGGTATCTTAATCGGTTACATGACAGCAAACAGGCTTTGAAAGCTGTAGAAGCAATATCATCTTCCTCTTTCGATTCCTTCAGTGTTGATCTGGTTTTCGGGATACCGGGTGCTAACATGAACATTTGGAAGCATAATTTATCACTGCTCACAGGTATGGGTGTTCCGCATATCTCAGCATACGGATTAACTGTTGAGGAGAAGACGCCCCTTTACCATTTCATACAAAAAAACAAAATGAAGGCGCCGAATGAGGAGGATATGGTAAGACAATTTGAACAAACGATGCTACTGTTACAACATGCCGGATATGATCATTATGAGATAAGCAACTATGCCAAACCAGGACATTACTCCAAACATAATACCGCTTACTGGACCAGCGTTCCTTATATGGGTTTTGGGCCTTCGGCACACTCTTTCTTTCATCAAACACGTGGTTGGAACGCCTCATCCATTCATACTTACCTGGAAGACATTGCCCATGGCAACCTCTTTTCCGCTGCCGAAAAGTTGTCACTGTCTGACAGATACAATGAATATATACTCACCGGTTTGCGTACATCATGGGGTATTGACCTTAGCTATATTGAGAAAACATTTGGTATGTCATACTTTGAAAAGTGCCTTAATTCCATCGCTTCAATGCACGATACCGGTTGGATATGCCAATCAGACAATATCCTTACGCTGACTAAAAAGGGGAAATTAGTGGCTGATTATATTATCATGAAGCTTTTTGAGCTGTGAGATAACCTTTGATTTGGCAGATTAGAGGTTACGCACCGGATATTGTTGTTCTCTTTTTTCGGCAGTAGCTTTCCATTTTGGCAGCAGCTGTTTTAGAAATTTATTCTTTTCTAAAATAAGTTCTTCTATTTTCAGTCCGATAAATTCTTGAGCCTGGGCTTTAGAAGAGATATCTGGGTAATCAACCTCGTCGGTAAATCCGAGAATAGCAAGCAGTCGCGCCAGCTTCACTCTTGCTTCCTGCGCAACATCAATACCTTTGCCGATAATCCGTGCCGTCTCAACGGGGCTGTGAAAGCTGCCACCATGTGATGCTGCTACATAATCCCAACGCCATTGTGCATGCCGGATATGTGTTAAAATGTCTTTCATTTGTTCTTCTGATGCACCCATTTTCCAGGCTTTTTGGGCCTCCACATGCGTTCTTACCAATAGCTCTTCAAGCTTGCTGCGGATCTCCATGATACG
>JAVVFR010000116.1:0-5786 GCA_032250595.1 Bacteroidales bacterium
TTTACGATCCATTTTCAAGTTTAGGTATTCATGACCCGTTGGTACGGGATGTCTCAGGAGCGCCAATGATTGGACGCAGTGGCGATGTAATAGAGAGTCCTATCCCTTTAGTGGTGGTATGGTTGATTTTGGGTGCTGTCTTCTTCACTGTATTTTTCCGGTTTATCAATTTCAGAGGGTTCAGGCATGCTTTAGACCTTGTGCGTGGGAAATATGACAATCCCAACGATGCCGGAGAGGTCTCGCACTTTCAGGCGCTTGCTACTGCGTTATCCGGCACTGTTGGCTTAGGGAATATTGCAGGGGTAGCTATTGCCATCTCTGTTGGCGGGCCGGGGGCCACACTTTGGATGATTATTGCCGGTATATTAGGCATGGCATCGAAATTTACCGAGTGTACCTTAGGCGTGAAGTACCGTAGAATAGGAAAAAATGGTGAAGTGTCGGGAGGGCCTATGTATTACCTTAGCCGTGGCCTCGCAAAACGGGGACGTGTAATGGGTGCTTTAGGGAAAATATTGGCACTCTTTTTTGCTATCCTCGTTATTGGTGCTTCTTTTGGTGGTGGTAATATGTTTCAGGCAAATCAAGCCTATTCACAACTCACTCATTTTATCCCAATACTTCATGGTAATGGGTTTTGGTTTGGTATCATCCTTGCCATCCTGGTGGGTGTGGTTATTATCGGTGGGATAAAAAGTATCGCGAATGTTACTGATAAAATTGTCCCTTTTATGGCTATTCTTTATGTATTGGCCGCTTTAATTGTTATAGGAATCAATTATCAAAATATTCCCAATGCTTTTGGTTTAATATGGAGTGGTGCTGTCTCTCCGGAAGCCATGCAGGGTGGTTTTATCGGTGTGCTTATTATGGGGTTCCGACGAGCGGCTTTCTCCAACGAAGCCGGTGTGGGATCGGCGGCAATAGCCCACTCTGCCGTGAAGACAAAAGAACCTATCACCGAAGGGCTCGTGGCACTGCTCGAACCTTTTATCGATACGGTGGTTATCTGTACAATGACTGCATTGGTCATTATCGTGACCGGTGAATATATTACCTTTGCCGGTGATTCCACCACTGCCGCCGGCGTGAAGCTTACCTCCATGGCTTTCGAACATACCATTAGCTGGTTCCCTTACGTCTTAACCATTGCTGTTTTTCTCTTTGCATTCTCTACAATGATATCCTGGTCATACTACGGACTTAAAGGATTTGATTATCTCTTTGGTAATGCTTTTCAGAAAGTGTTTAAAAAACGTGTGTATGCCAAATATACGTACCAATTTATTTTCCTCGGATTTATCGTGGTTGGATGCTCCTCTACAATGTCGGCAGTGACAGATTTCTCGGATATGATGATTCTCGCTATGGCTTTTCCCAATATCATTGGACTGGTGATCCTCTCCCCGGAAGTAAGACGCGATTTGGTTAGTTATTTTAAACGGATAAAAAAAGGCGAGATAAAAAGATATAAATAAAGTCCATTTGTTGACCAGTTCTTCATATATAGTTATAAAACTATAGATGAGTAACCTTGTAAGCCTTTTCTCATTTAACCGTGCAGAACGAAGAGGAGTATTGGTGCTGATAATCATATTGCTGGTGCAAATTGGAGTGTTGATATTTTTATCCCAAAAAAAGCTTCCCCCTCCTTCAGTATCTTATACTACTGTGCCCTGTTTCTCTGATACCGGACGGCATCATCCTGCAGCAGGAAAGCCGGGTTTCATTAATAATACCGCTGCCAATGATGCTGAGTTATTTATGTTTAATCCAAACAGTGTGACGAAAAAGGAGTTGCAACGATTGGGGCTTTCAGAGAAGCAAGCACAAACTATTGTCAATTATAGAAATAAAGGTGGGAAATTTAAGGCCAAAGCCGATTTTAAAAAAATGTACAGTGTAACGAATACGTTTTTTGAAAGAGTAGAACCCTGGATCGATCTCCCTGACCATTATACGAGGGAAAAGGAACCCGGTGAGAAAAACAGAAGTTATTCTGATAGCTCTTTCAGAAGAGGGGAAGGTGCTGATGTTTTTCGGAAGGTAGATATCAACACCGCCGGCATAGAAGCGTTAATACAGCTGCGGGGCATTGGAGAAGTCTATGCAGCAAGGATTATTAAATACCGCGATTTGTTAGGTGGCTATTGTGCTGTGGAGCAGTTGAATGAGGTGTATGGTTTCCCTGAGGAGACTTTCGAAAAAGTGAGAAAATTTGTGGTTGCCGAACAAAACATGATCACCGGGATACCTGTTAACAGTGTCTCGTATGGAGCCCTGGTACGGCATCCTTATATTGATAAAAGATTGGCGTATGCAATCATAGAAGAGCGAAAGGTGCGCAGGTATGATTCGTTTGAAGATTTTTGCAGCCGAATGCCGGCTGGCATTAAGCCCGATAATAGATTAGCTTTCTATTTTATATTCTGAATTGGTTATATTTGCGGGTTAATTTTTGGCTATGAAACAGGAAAGAGCAGTTTTTGGTTTTAAAGCAGGGTATTGGGCAGCCCTTTTAATGGAGCTTTTTGAGCGATGGGCTTTCTACGGAATCTTTGCATTGATAGCAATCTATATGGAGAGCCCCCAGTCGAAAGGAGGCCTGGGTTTCTCCAGTGAAGACAGGGGCGCAATACAAGGTGTCGTTACTTTTCTTATCTATTTCTTACCCGTGCTCACCGGATCAATAGCCGACAGGTTTGGATTCAGACGTGTGTTGCTTGTCGCTTTTGTGATACTGGGTGTGGGTTATTATTCTATGGGCAAGGTTACTGAATACAGTGCACTCTTTGCTGTTTTTGCAATGGTAGGGGTAGGTGCTGCGCTGTTTAAACCCGTTATTGTGGGAACAGTATCCCTGAACACTACCTCTTCCAATGACACGGTGGGCTTCGGTATATTCTATATGGTTGTGAATATCGGTGGTTTTGTCGGACCTTTTGTTGCTTCAAAAATGCGTGATGTTAACTGGGATTATGTGTTCCTGACATCTGCAGCTGTTATTGGTATTAACCTTATTCTGCTCTTTACACTTTATAAAGGAAACAGAAATGCAGTAAAAATAAAGAGAGAGAAGTTTTCTAAAGAGCTTACTTTGGTTTTTGTTAATATGTACAAAGCATTCCTCAATTACCGCTTTTTACTGTTTGTAATTATTATGTCAGGATTTTGGATGATGTATTGGCAGATATTCTTTACATTGCCTGTGTATATTGCTCAATGGATTGATACTACTACAATTTATAATTCAGCAAAATGGATAGCCTATACTTTTGGTAATAATGAAGGAGGCATCAATCCGGAAATGCTTCAGAATCTGGGTGCTGCTACCATTGTTCTTTTTCAGGTCGTTGTCTCGAACCTAATCAAACGGGTAAGGCCTCTTACCTCAATTCTCTTTGGAATATTGTTGTCGTCGCTGGCAATGGTTGTTATGAGTTTCGGTGTAAACGGATGGATTATTATTATTGCCATAGTATTTTTTACTTTTGGAGAGATGGTCAGCAGTCCGAGGACACAGGAGTTTGTTGGACGTATAGCACCGAAAGAGATGATTGGGGTATATATGGGTTATAGTTTCCTGCCTGTCGCTTTTGGCAGCCTCGCCGGAGGATTCCTTTCCGGAAGATTGACAGCAAGAATATCCGACCTGTATAGTCGCGCTATTGATGAGCTGATAAAGAGGGGATATACCGATACCCATACTATTCTACGTATGGATAAGGAGGATCAACTATCCATTACAATGGAAAGACTTGGAATGGACAGGACAGAACTGATACACTATCTTTATGAAACATACCAGCCCTATACAATATGGTGGTATTTTGGAGCCATTGGACTGCTTACTGTGCTGGGGTTTCTTTTGTATAATACCTTTGTGATGCCATCAAAAGAAAAAAATAAGGCCTGATAATTTTCAGGCCTTTTTGGGGTGGAAGATCGGGCTCGAACCGACGACCCCCAGAACCACAATCTGGTGCTCTAACCAACTGAGCTACATCCACCATCTCCTTACAGCGTGCAAAAATAATGTTTTTTTTATTAAATATCATTTTTTAATCGAAAAATTCAAATTTCATTAAAGGATAAGTAGAAAAATAAAATCTATATTTGTCTGTTATTCTATCATGCTGAAATTGCCAGCAATGAGAGAGATATTGTTTTTGAATCTGTCATTAATGGCAAAGTGTTTTAAAACAAAAATTGATAAAAACCAAAAATACATAGTCTCATAATAAGCTTTCTGATGGGTTTATTATGTTGTTAAACAATAATTTAATGAAAACCATTCTTCATCTTCCTGCCTGGTATCCGCATGATAACGACCCCCTTCTCGGTACATTCGTGCATCGGCATATTGAAGCAGTTTCTGTATATGGCCGGAATATTGTTGTATTTGTCTATCCTGTGAGTGACCGGCAGGAGAAGTTTTTCATTGAGAAGAGAGAAAATAACGGAATTGTCGAATTTTTTGGTTTCTACAGAAATACCTATTCTGTTAAGCTTATTGGCCTCCTGTTAAAACCAATTAGATTTTTGCGACTCCAATATAAACTGTATCGTACGGTGGTTAATGCCTATGGCAGGCCCGATCTGGTGCATGTGCATGTACTGACAAGAAATGGCTTTGTGGCATGGTTGATCAAAAAAAGGTTTAATATCCCTTATGTTATTACAGAGCATTGGTCACGATATAAACCCGAAGCCAATAACTATCATGGCTGGATCAGGAAAAAAATTACACAAAAGGTTGTTAAAGCTGCAGCGGCAGTCATGCCTGTTACACACGACCTGAAAAGAGTGATGCAATCCCGGAAATTGATTAACAAGAAGTATACTGTCATTGGCAATGTTGTCGACACTGCTCTGTTCACTCCCCGAAAGAAACCTTTAGCGAAGCGCTATTTTATTCATGTATCAACATTTGGCGATGATGTGAAGAATATTACAGGGATGCTCCGTGTCGTTAAAAAGATCAAAGAACAGCGCACAGATTTTTTCTTTTATATCATCGGAACAGGAGAGGACGATGAAGCTATTAAAGCGTATGCCAAACAAATTGGGCTTAGTGATGAAACTGTCTGTTTTAAAGGGCCTATGCAGAAGCATGAAGTAGCAGAGCAGATGAAAAATGCTATGTTTTTAGTGATGTTCAGCAATTATGAAAATATGCCCGTAGTGATCTGTGAGGCTATGGCATGCGGTATACCCGTGATATCATCAAAGGTTGGGGGGATCGATGAAGTAGTGGATGAGAAATGCGGTATATTGATTCAACCAAAGGATGAAAAAGGATTATATGATGCAATAAACATAATGTTAGATAACAACAACAATTATAATGCTGATTATATAAGAGAAAAGGCATTAATAAACTTTTCCGTGAATTTGGTTGGGAAAAGTATAATTTCGATATATGAATCTGTTATAACCGGGCATGTTTAAAAGTATATTCAATACCACGGTTGTGAGGCTGTTCAATGCTGTCATCACTTTTACCATCCTTTTGATCAATGCCAGAGTGTTGGGAAGTGATAATGTAGGTACCATTGGCCTGATAGTATTGAATATAACCATCGTGCTGATGGTTAACAATCTGTTTGGTGGAGGCGCGTTAATCTACCTGACTCCAAGGTATCCGGCAAAAAAACTCTTGTCTATAGCCTACTTTTGGGCATTTTTAACTGCACTAATTGTGCCTTCTGTCTTTCTTTTTATACGTATTGAACCGTTGGATTATATTGTACATGTTTATTGTCTCTCTCTCTTTCTGTCGT
>JAVVFR010000117.1:0-5785 GCA_032250595.1 Bacteroidales bacterium
CTGATATTGTGAATAAGCTTTATAAAGAGAACAAGAACTACGCTTATCAGCGTGCAATAATATTGCATGTTGATTCGCGTACTGTCGGAAAACGTATTGATGTATTTTACTATCACTATGCAAAGAGCGTGGCAGGAAAAAAACTCGCTGATGCGATGCAAAAGTCACTCAAACAGAAATATGCTACCCATCAGCCAAATAGAGGATACAATGGTACCGTCACTCCTCGCGACGAATTATTTATGATAAAAAAAACGCTTCCCCCAACAGTATATATTGAATTAGGGAATATTCAGAATACCCTCGATCAGATCAGGCTGATAAAACCCGGCAACAGGCAAGCTATCGCCAATTGGCTAGCTGAAGGTATGATTGCCGACTATAAAGCACATTATAATTAATGCATATGAAGAAAACCATCAGAAGGGAAAAGTTGCTGCGTGTTGCTATTGAAGCTGCCATAGAAGCAGGGAAAGAGATTTTAACGGTATATGGCACTGATGACTTTGAGATCGTTACAAAAGAAGACCAATCACCATTGACCTTGGCCGACCGTAAGGCGCATGAGAAAATAATGGCGTATCTGACAGCTACGGAGATTCCTGTATTGAGTGAAGAGGGGAAAGAGATCCCAATGGAGGAAAGAAGGGAGTGGGATATTTTTTGGTTGGTGGATCCACTTGATGGCACCAAAGAGTTTATCAAAAGAAATGGAGAGTTTACTGTTAACATAGCACTTATTGAAAACTGTATTCCGGTGCTGGGTGTAATTTATGTTCCCGTCACCGAAGTGCTCTACTTTGGAGAAAAAGAGACCGGGGCATTTAAGGCTGCCGGTGCAGCGACAACATGGTATGACGAACATTTTGTTGCTGATAGTATTCCTGTTGGCCATGAAGAGCGACCGTTTACTATTGTTGGTTCAAGGAGCCATATGAACGAAGATACCCGGCAGTTTATTGAAGAAAATAGTAAAGATGTGGGCAGTTATGAGGTCATTTCCAAAGGTAGCAGCTTAAAACTCTGTATGGTAGCGGAAGGTGCTGCTGACCTCTATCCGCGATTTGGTCCCACTATGGAGTGGGATACAGCCGCCGGACATGCTATTGTGTTGGCATCCGGGGCATCCATCACCATAGCCGATACCGGCGAACCTCTATTGTATAATAAAGAGAGTCTGTTGAATCCATTTTTTATCGTGAGCAGAGAAGCATAAATAAAACCATTTCGCTATGTTGTTATATCCGGGGAAAAAGTTCAGATTCATTTTTTATGGCACGCAGAAAGTATTCTATCAACGATTGGAAAAGATGTTTGGTAGCAACATTAATCTGATACAACGGAAGTTTAATAAAAAAGATCCTCGGAAAACAGATAAATATTTTGGGTACATCGAAAGAGAGAAGTTTACTGTTGATGCAGAAACAGCACTGGGTAATTACAGCAATGTGTTGTTAGAGGGCATCATTGAAGATCATCATGATCATCTGGCCATACGGATAAGAGTAAAAGCTTCATGGGTGATGGCTGCTCATACTTTCGGACTGATGGTTTTACTGTTTGCCCTGGTGTTTGTTTTGTCGGGTCTTGGCAGTCGTGTGCCGGGATTATCAGCGATAACGGATTTGGAGTACAGGCTTTATATTTTGGCAGCCTTTGTCAGTATCTACTTCTCCTATAAAGTATTTGAACGGACGGCCATACGCATGCTCAATGATTTCATACGATTTACCGGTATTGAATGGCAATCATAAAAAAGCGGCCAACAGTAATTGTTGGCCGGCATTAAAAAAGAATTGTAATTGAAGCGTATTGCTATAATAAGAGTCTTCTTATCAGTTATTGTCAATAAAATAAGAATCTCCCGGTTTAGGGTTGCTGTATTTCGGATTGGTAAGGAACTCGTTGTCAGTAAGCGTAAGGAGGAAATTTTTCAGATCATTCAACTGACTTGGATTAAGCATCATACCGTGGCTATAGGGTGGATATACTTTATGCATCAATGGATGTGCATATTTAGAGTGTTTTAACCCCATATTATAGAAATCTATTACCTCATCCAGTGTGGCGAACCTGCCATCGTGCATGTAAGGCCCTTGATGTTCGATATTGATAAGGGTGGTTGCCTTATAGGCACCACGGTCCATTTCATTTCCGGTGATAGCATATCTGTCACGCGGGTCTTGACATACACCAGTAAAGCAAGTGTCTTTGGCATTGTTATAAAAGAGGTTGGTAGTAAACAGCGGAGCTCCCTCTGAGCCATGGCAGTGGAAGCAATCTGCTCCCTCTTCTGTAACAAAAAGCACATAGCCTCTTCTTTCAGAATCATTGAAATTGGCCTCTCCTCTGAACACCTTATGTGCATATGAGTTTGCGGATACAATAGTGCGAATAAATTGTGCTATCGCTTTGGAAATCCTGTCGTAAGTAACTTCTGGTGTGCCAAAAGCTTTTTCGAACATGGGCGGATACATTTCGATACTTGCAATCAAATCAACAGTTTTTTGCACGGAGCCGATAATCTCATGGGGTGCTGCAATACCCATCCATACGAGGGATTCGATATTTCGCATATGATATTGTGGTTCGGCAGGAATGCCATATCCTGCGCTACCAAGATTGGTGTTGCTCTTGTGAATCATACCATTCCAAAGATATCCGTTATGGTTCCACACCAGGTTAAACAGAGGAAGAGTGACATGCGGAGTAGGTATGCCCGTAAGCCCGTGAGGGAAACCTCCCGGATAATCAGGATGATCGGTGCCTATATCAAAGGCTCTGGACTGGCGATGGCATGTAGCACAAGACATTAAAGAATCTGTCCTTCCCGACATCCTTCCATCATAAAAAAGATAACGGCCCAATTCAACACCTTCTACCGTTAAGGGATTGTCTTCCGGAATGTTCAATATAGTTGGAAATCTTTGTGGTACTTCAAATTCATACGGAGTAGGAACCCATTTGTCAGGGTCATCAATATCTTCTTTACATGAATTCCACAAGGTGAGCATTAAAGAGATAGCGACGAGGGATAGTATTGTTCTTTTCATGATTATGTCTCCTATTCTATTTTTCCTATTTTAAATACATTGTGCCCGTTGGCTTTTATTACTGCCATGGCATCTTGTGATTCCATTGTGTAACCACCCCATACATTATGGTCGTAAATATGTGGGTTACGGAACCACTCTTCTACTTGCATGATGAGATCGATATTCACAATCTGATCTTCAGCAATCGTGAAATTCGAATTCTGAAGCGAAACCATAAAATCATTGTGAACAAAATCGATGATAGAATCATAATTATGGCTGTTGGGCGGATATATCTGCCCTACACCAAGGTGATAATCGAAAGCACGCAGTACCTGGTTAGTGTCGATCCATTTTCCGTTCAGCTTGAGATAGTGATAGCCTCCTCCCAGAATCTCCGGCCAAAACATATTTACCTCCGGTGGGTTAACATACATAAAAGACTGATTCTTATCTTCACTGATACCAAATCTGAAGGAAATATCTGTATAGGTGCCAACTGGTATCTTGTCGAAGACCTGCCATTTCATCGTTCCGGGAAGGTCAGCATCAACATAGTAAATGTCAATCTCATCATCGATAAGTACTTGAGAACCATCATCTTTTGTTAATCTGACATCGGAGATGAAATATTGAATCTCATTGATCTGATAGTGATTGCCGGCTTCATTGACATACATCGTGGTGTCGTAAATAACATCATCCCCATCAATCTGATGGTGAAAATTTAAAACAATTTTTCCACCCTTTACTTCAGGATCAGGGTCGTCTTCTTTGCAACCGTTGAATATAACAAAAACGGATAGAACGATTAGTAAAAGTGATGTGTTTTTCATAGATGAATATTTTTTGTGCTGTATTTTTTCTCTTACAAAGTTAATATCTTTTGACTACAGGAATGAACAAAAGTTTAGTGTTGATGCGTATTTTTTTATATTCAGATTTTCTTGCAGCAGGAAACCCCATTAGACTCTACAACCCTTAAACTTCTTTCCATCTTCCTTTAAAATATCATTTATTGAAAAAACAAAAATGTTTTATACATTTGCGTATATCAAACAGAACCAACAAAAAACCACAGCTATGAAAAACATGATTCTTTTAACCATGATGCTGGCGTCTGCCACATTGTTTGCACAGGAATGGCAATGGGTTGGCAGTGCTGGCGGTCAGTATCAGGATGGGGGTGAAATAGTGGATGTTGATCCTGACGGGAATATCGTTATATGCGGTAAATTCATTGGCACTGTCTGGTTTGACACTACCAGTATTGTAAGTCATGGTGATCAGGATATTTTTATTGCGAAATATGATTCGAGTGGCACATTTTTATGGGCACAGGGTGCCGGTGGGCCTAATACCGATGAGTCGGTGTCTGTTGCTTTTGACCAACAAGGGAATGTAGTATTTACAGGATACTTTAAGCAGAGTGCAGTGTTTGGCACAACTACCATCACCGGTAATAATGATTTGGAATTTTTTGTTGCCAAATATGGTCCTGACGGCACCTTTCAATGGGTAAAAAAAGCCACAGGGCCTGGTAATGACCGTGGAAAAGGTATTGATACAGACACCAAAGGAAATGTGCTTGTGACAGGTTCTTACCGCGATACCTGTTTCTTTGGCACCACCACGCTCATCAGTCCCGGCGATGATAATGTCTTCCTCGCTAAATATAGCCCCATCGGCACTCTGCTTTGGGTTGTCGACGGAGGTGGCCCTTTTCAGGCGTGGACATCCACTGTCTCTACCGATGCCAATGACAATGCTTATATTACCGGATCATTCAAAAATTCTGCACAGTTTGGCACACATACTGTAACCTCCTACGGGGGGAACGATGTGTTGCTTGCTAAAGCCGACTCGTCAGGCAATTGGCTATGGGCAGTAAACGCCGGAGGCACTATGGATGATTATGGCAATGGCATGGAGGTTGATGTGTTTGGCAATATCGCTGTTACCGGATCGTTTTTCGATACCGTTGTTTTTGCCCCCGCCCCTTATATCGTTTCTTATGGCAGTAAGGATGGTTTTATCGCTTATTACGATGCCAATGGTAATGGACTATGGGCTAACGCTATGGGAGGAGCACAAAGCGATAAAGGTATTGCATGCTCCACAGATAAAGATGGGTATGTGTATGTAACCGGTTTTGTGAATGGTATTGCTTATTTTGGCAGCGCAACAGATACGGGTTACGGGGGTGATGATATTTTCCTGGCTAAATACGACCAGAACGGAAACCTGCTATATGAAACGCTCGCAGGAAGTACTGGCAACGACTACGGTAAGGGAATTCAAGTGGATGATCAGGGTGTTGCGTATGTTACCGGAACCTTTATGAATACCACACACTTTGGTAATATTGCCATTCAGAGCGCCGGCGATAGAGATATATTTCTCGCTAAATATTATGATGGCGTACCATTGCTTATCCAACAGCCGGTGAGCAAGGAGGTGTGCTCAAACGATATGGTGAACCTGACGCTACAGGCTTCCGGACCGGGAACAATGAGTTATCAATGGTTCTACGAAACAAACCCAATTTCCGGAGCAGTGCTCGATAATTACTCTTTTGTTGCCTCTGCAGTGGGCAACAGCGGTAAGTATTACTGTCAGGTTACCAATGCCTATGGCACAGTTACCAGCGATACCGCAGTTATTAATATATATCCGCTGCCAGACATAAATTTCTCTGCTGCCGACTCTGCATGGTTCTTCGATACGATTAATATCTGTATCGATCCGGG
>JAVVFR010000118.1:0-5780 GCA_032250595.1 Bacteroidales bacterium
AAAATACAATCCTTAAGACTTTCAGGAAATGTAAATCTTACCCCTAAGTGGAAGGTTAGTTTTAATACCGGCTACGATTTTACACAGAAAAAAGTAACATTAACCGAAATAAACATTACCAGAGACTTGCATTGTTGGGAATTGAATATGCAATGGACTCCTTTTGGGCAATTCAAGAGCTATATCATGACCCTGCGTGTTAAAGCTGCTGTATTGCAAGACCTTAAGTTAACCAAGCGTGCAGACTGGAAAGACAGTTATTAACATAAAACGATGAGGTTGCCAAATAAGACAACCCAGGCCGCACCTCTTTTAGAGATACATAAAAATGAATATTGCAGATTTAAAGGTAATATTTAAAAAAAGTGTATATGTAGCTTACATATAGGATTTCAAAGCAAAGCCGGAGTGTTATATCAAAGTAATAAAAAGCCATAAATTATAAAGATCATAAATGCAACTGCAATCATAAGCTCCAATTTATTTGACATAAAAAGCCCGGTTCTTCTCCCTGCTATACCGCCACCCAGAAACCCTAAGAAACCTGCTCCTGCAAATATCAATATCAATTGTCGTGTGATATCAGGATTCATAATTCCTGAACCCAATCCTGCCAGAAAATTTTCGATATTGATAGCAATAAGAAGGCCAATATATGTGCCCGGTCTTGCAATGTCGAACACCCTGTCTAACGGCTTGCCTTTGACACCGCTGATAATAAGCTTTATAGCAAGCACGGTAAATATCGTTAACCCGCCTTGTGTTGCAATACCGGACAATAAAATGTTGAATTGCCCTCCCAATAAAAACCCCGCTGCTAATAACACCACAGAGAAAATCATATATAATATGGCCGTCTGAAACAACAGGTAAGGCTTAGGAGTTTTGAAATAGAGTGATGAAAACCCAAAAGCCTGAAATAAGGTTAATAAAGAGACGAGTGCAATTAAATAGTTATCCGGCATATTGTTATGCTATTGTAATTATTAATTTCAGCCTGATAAAGCAATATTATACTTTTTCCAGTTCAACGGTAAAATGCCGCATTATGGGTGCTTCTTTGATGATACGGTACCCTCTGGTAATAAAATCGCGTTTTTGATACACATTGGACAAAGCCACTGCGACATAGTCCATATGATTGTTAGTATACGTTCGTCGCGGGATAGCGAGCCTAAGCAGCTCCAGATCGGGATACCTGTTTTCTCTGGTAACCGGGTCACGATCGGCCAGCAGTGTACCTATCTCTACACCTCTTACTCCCCCTTCTATATACAGTTCAACGCCTAATGTTTGTGCCTGATATTGCTCTTTTGGAAGGTTGGACAAAACTTTTTTGGCATCCACAAAAATAGCATGCCCGCCAAAAGGCTCCTGCACCGGCACCCCATACTCTTTAAGCTTGCTGCCCAGATAGGCAACCTGTTGAATACGTGTATCAAGGTAATCGTATTCGGCGGATTCATAAAGCCCCTGGGCAAGGGCATTCATATCACGGCCCGACATGCCGCCGTATGTAATGAAGCCTTCAAACATAATATTAAATACAGATGCCTGGTTGAAGAGTGCCTCACTGTTCATGGCAATAAACCCACCCATATTTACGATCCCGTCTTTCTTGGCACTCATGGTCATGGCATCACTATAACTAAACATCTCTTTGATGATAGCACGGATGCTTTTATCGGCATATCCGGGTTCTCTTTTTTTGATAAAATAAGCATTCTCAGCATACCGTGCTGAATCGAACACTACCGGTATACCATATTTTTGTGCTAAAGCATACGTCTCACGCATATTTTGCATACTAACAGGCTGCCCACCGGAAGAGTTACAAGTAATGGTAACGATGATCATCGATATTTTTTCACGTGGATTGCTCTGCAATATCTGCTCCAGTTTATCAAGGTCGATATTGCCTTTGAACGGATGATCGATTGAAGTATCGAATGCTTCAGCAATAGTACAATCAACGGCTATGGCTTTACGAAACTCTATGTGACCTTTGGTAGTGTCGAAATGAGAATTACCGGGTACCAACTGTCCCTGTTTCACCATAACAGAAAAAAGAACATTCTCTGCAGCCCTGCCCTGATGGGTCGGCAGAAAGTAAGGAAATCCGGTAATGTCATTGATCGCATCCTTCAATTTGTAGTAAGAGGATGCTCCGGCATAACTCTCATCTCCTAACATCAACTCACTCCACTGCCTGTCACTCATAGCACCAGTGCCAGAATCAGTCAACAAATCAATAAATACCTGACTGCTTCGTAAATTAAAGAGATTGTATCTGGCCTTGACAATCCATTCAAGACGTTCTTCTTTCGTACTCTTTTTGATGGGCTCAACCATCTTTATCTTATATGATTCTGCAAAAGGAAATTCCACTATTCTACTCCTTATTTTAATATTCAACAAAATTAATATCTATAACTGAAAATATTACTTAAAACCGGCAGGATGAGAATGGGCCAGGAATCACGCTTCTTTATGTTTTGAAAAAGCTGTTTTATTGTATATGTATCCGTCATTATCAAAAAAGGTTTTAATAACTTGAAAAAGAAAAAATGCTACGTTAACCGATCAAAATCTCTATTTTTCGGGCATATCATTAAAAATGATTCTATGCAAACCTTGCAAAGATAAAAAAATATCAAGATATTATATAATAATTTTTGCGTATAAACTGACTTGATATATTGAAAATCAGACACCAATCTGTTTATTCATAAAAAATAATTGGTTTTTTAATATAATTCATTACTTTTGGAGCATAAACACAGATTGTTATTAAAATATTTAAATTCTTAATTAAAAATTCATTCACTAAATCTATTATTATGAAAATTTTTACCAAACTATTACCCGTTATTGCTTTAACAGCACTTTTATCTGTTGACGCTTTCGGACAGCAGGTAATTTACAACAATGCCAATTTCAACCCATCAAACTCTGTAGTTTCATGTGACCTCAGAGGGAGGCATGTTGATTCAACACTTGTCCATCTGGCTGATGATTTTGTTATTCCTGCACATGAATCATGGCTCATCGACAGTGTTCTTGTCACTGGCGGTTACTCAGCTTCAACAGTACCGGCAGATTCATTTATGGTAGTTTTTTACGATGATGCAAGTGGAGCACCCGGAACAGAGCTCTATCGTCAATCTTTTATCCCGACAGCTATAGCTACCGGTGGTAATATCCATTGCGGACTGACCACACCACTTGCTCTTTCAACAGGCTCGTATTGGCTTTCAGTTTATGCAATATATCAAACTGCTCCTGATTTGTCGGTAACAAGATGGAACTGGGATGTAGGAACTACTCCTATTGGCAGTGAAGCTATGATCGAAGATTTTACCGGACTTTTTGGCATACCTCCATTTCCATGGACACCCCTTACTTCCCTTGGGTTAACTGAAACATCATGTGCTTTCAAGTTAGTTGGTTCAACCAATGTAGGTATCGACAACAAAGCAGCAGATGCTGAAATCACCGTTTTCCCTAACCCTTCATCTGATGTGATCAACATCACCAGCAGTGAAGAGATCATTAATGCTACACTCATCAACAGTATGGGTCAGGTAGTGTACACTACACAGGTCAATGACGACCGCGCTACTATCGACGCAACCCTATTTACTACCGGCATCTATATGCTTACTATTGAGATAGCAGGTGGATTTACAACAGAAACCATCAGTATCGTCAGATAGTTTTCTGTCAAGAAAAACACTTTCACAGCCTCTGCATTGACCCTGCAGAGGTTTTTTTACAACTCTTTGGCGGGATCCCAAAAAAGATCTTCAAATCGGGTAACAAGATCATTTTCCACATGAACCCCTTCGCTCTCAAGTAATTCTTTCATTAGATCCGGTGACGAAAAGTGGTGTTTGCCTGTTAACAATCCCTTGCGGTTCACCACACGATGTGCCGGTATATTACTATACGCATTATGCGATGCATTCATAGCCCAGCCGACCATGCGTGATGATTGTTTTGTGCCCAGAAAATTCGCAATGGCTCCGTATGTCGTCACTCTGCCATACGGCACGTGCTCAACAACTGCCCAAACCCTTTCAAAGAAATTGCCTTGTTTATCCCTCATAATTAAGCGAGAATTCAAGATAATTGATCTTTTTCTTTTCCTTTAGCCACATCTTTTCATAAAATGTTACAATCCCCATTACATCACCCTCAAACCCCGAATCATATATGTCGTTGGTATGATAGATAAGATGATGCCCTTCCTCTTCAATAGTCTCAAGAGTAAAATCATAAAACTCTTTATCATCAGTTTTTAAATGAATAACGCCCCCTTCTTTCAGACAAATTTTATATATCCCCAAAAAACGTTTTGAAGTAAGCCTTCGCTTAGCCCACGATTTTTTGGGTTGTGGATCAGGAAAAGTTATCCATATTTCATCTACTTCATGAGGAGCAAAAAAATAGGTAAGCATCTCAATTTTCGTTCGTACAAAAGCAACATTCTTAAGCTTTTGATCGTGTGCTGTTTTGCAACCACGCCACATCCTTGCACCTTTCAGGTCAACACCTATGAAGTTTTTTTCCGGGTATCGTGCTGCTAATCCGACAGTATATTCTCCTTTGCCACATCCCAATTCCAACACCAACGGATGATCATTAAAAAACATCTTTTCACGCCAGACTCCTTTTAAGCTGCACCCTTCACTGACCAGTGTATGATAATCAAGCTGGATCATATTTGGAAAAGTCTTGCTCTCTTCAAATTTTGCTATCTTATTCTTCGGACACATGGTTATTTTCTTTTAATGCAAAAGTATAATATCAGCGTTTAACAGCCAACCGCCTACGGGTTTTTCGTTCAACTTCCTGCCATGAAAAGGTAAGTTGAAAAGTCTGTGAAATATTACTGTAAGGGATGCGATATCCTTTGATCCTCGGCTGTGATTCCGGCCATAAACTGCTGTTATATATATGTCTGAGGATATTTGCAGAAGTGATGGAAGTAACATTAAATATGGCCATATACAGCATGTTGCTATCGTTCGGAAACATCACAAAATCGGCAGATGCGACAAAATGTTCAAGGCTAAAAACATTTTTCAATACACCAACCAGGGAAGGATGCACAAAGGTCACTTTACAGTGAAAGGTATCGGGGCTTTCATGATCAGAGACATGAAACATCCATTTTTTCAATGCTCTTTTGGTAACAGCTGCATTTCGAAGACTCTCGCTCACCGGGCCATTGAGAGGAAAGACGATATTTTCAGGGCCTGTACCGGTTTTAAAGTGGCAAAGCAACATATTTATCCAAAATGCCTCAATAATCTTTCTATCAGCAAAAGCCACATCATATTCAGAGGCATCCCATGCAGAGTCTTGATTGGTATATTCCTTATGGATGATACCACTGGGTGATGAAGAAAAATCGAACAGATATGGCAGCAAGTCACGCTTTCCCAATGTATTGGAAGAAAAATCGATGGTATCAAATATCGACTGAAACCTTTCCTGACCACCGGTGAGCCACCAGGCAATATCAGCCATAACCCGGTATGTTGGCTTAGTATTTTTCACCAACACTTCAAAACATAAATCAGCTGTATCCTTTTGATATTCTTCGAGAGAAAACTGCGCTTCTGCGGGTAATTGCCAAAAGAGCAAACAGCATACTACAAAAAAAAAGCGCATTTTAATATACTAAAGTTTCAGGATCCAGGCACTACGCAACTCCATATCGGTTTGAGATTTCATCAGCGCTCTGCTGGCTTCTTGCTGAGAAGGGTATTCTC
>JAVVFR010000119.1:0-5779 GCA_032250595.1 Bacteroidales bacterium
TTTGAAACGTTTTCCTGCACAGTTTTCACAAGTGAGCACAATATCAGCCATAAACTGCATCTCTATCCTAACAACACCTTCTCCCTGGCACACTTCACATCTCCCTCCTTCAACATTAAATGAGAAGAATCCCGGTTTATATCCCCGCAATCGTGATAGTTTCTGAGAAGCATACAGCATACGTATCTCATCATATACTTTAATATAGGTAGCCGGATTAGAGCGTGAGGATTTTCCGAGTGGATTTTGATCTATCATCTCAATATCTTCAATCTTATTATAATCACCGGAGATCTTCTCAAACTTTCCGGTTTTCTCGGCATAACCGCCATAGATTTTTTTAAGTGCTGTATAAAAAATATTTTTTACCAGGGTAGTCTTACCAGAGCCACTAACACCCGTAACTGCTGTTATGATACCTAGAGGAAATTTCACATTGATATTTTTCAGATTATTCTCTCTGGCACCAATCACTTCGATAAATTCACGCCATGGACGGAAATTTTTATTGACCGGCACACGCATCTTACCATTAAGGTATTTGGCAGTAATACTTTTCTCACAGGCAGTTAATTCGTTCACAGTCCCGGAGAAAATAACATTACCCCCATTAACCCCGGCATCGGGGCCTATATCTATGATATGATCGGCGTTTCGCATCACTGTCTCATCATGTTCAACCACAATTACTGTGTTGCCGATATCGCGAAGTCTTTTCAGCACACGAAGCAACCGATTTGTGTCACGTGGATGCAAACCGATGGTAGGCTCATCCAGAATATACATCGATCCTACCAAACTGCTTCCCAACGAAGTAGCCAGGTTGATACGTTGCGACTCGCCACCCGACAGGGTATTGGAACGCCTGTTAAGAGTAAGATAGCCAAGGCCTACATCCATAAGAAAACCCAACCTGTTATCAATCTCGGTGATAATACGTTTTGCTATATTTTGATCGTGTTCATCAATTTTTAATGCTTTAAAGAAATCACTCAGCTCATCGATAGGCATGAGTACCAAATCACGTATCGATTTTCCATTAATCTTAACCCATGCAGCATCTTTTCGAAGACGAGTACCCTTGCAGTCAGGACAGACCGTTTTACCCCTGTATCGCGACAACATAACCCGGTACTGAATCTTATAGGTCTGTGATTCCACATGTTTAAAGAACCGGTCGATGCCTTTGAAAAACCTGTTTCCTTTCCACAACAGCTCACGTTGTTCTTCAGTAAGGTCGATATAGGGGGTATGGATAGGAAAATCGAATTTATGGGCACTCATCACAAGCTCATCTTTCCACTCACTCATCTTCTCCCCTCGCCAACAGGCAATGGCTTCCTCATAAACAGATCGTGATGTATCGGGAATTACCAGGTCTTCATCAATACCTATAATACTTCCATAACCTTCACAACGTTTACAGGCACCGTAAGGGTTGTTGAAGGTAAACAAGTTCACTGAGGGCTCTTCAAAAACGATACCGTCAGCTTCATACCTGCTGGAAAAGAGCTTTTTTGTTGTTTTCCCATCATCATAAAGAATAATAACACAGCTCTCATTGCCTTCATAGAAAGCTGTTTGCACAGAATCGGCCAGCCGTGCATCAGCAACACCGTTCTGTCCGGTAACCAAACGATCAATGAGCAGGTATAGCTCTTGTTGTTCAACGTTCAATGTACCTTTTAACTCTTCCAGCGGCAAGATATCACCATCCACCAGTAATCTTGAAAACCCTTGCTGCTTAAGGATATCCAGATGCACATCGATATCACGGCCCTCTTTCACGATAAATGGTGCAGCAATAATAAAGCGTAAACCCTCCTTTTGTTTCTTGATAAAGTGTATCACATCCTCTACTCTGTCGCGTTTTACCTCTTCACCCGATACCGGGGAGAATGTCCGTCCGATACGGGCAAAAAGCAACTTAAGGTATTCATACACCTCCGTTGAGGTACCAACGGTAGATCGAGGGTTACGCGTATTTACCCGCTGTTCTATAGCAATAGCCGGAGAGATGCCTTTGATGTAATCCACATCAGGTTTCTGCATTCGCCCGAGGAACTGCCTGGCATATGAGCTCAATGACTCCACATACCTTCGCTGACCGTCGGCATATAAGGTATCAAAGGCAAGAGAAGATTTCCCGGAACCCGACAACCCTGTAATCACAGTGAACTTTTTCCGGGGAATTGCTACATCTACCCCTTTTAAATTGTGCATCCTTGCACCTTTTATAATAATATAATCCTTGGGATCATAACGATCAACAAAACTCATAAATCACTAATATTCAATATAAAAACCTTCTAAACAACAATCTTCCGTTAAAAAAGATTGACAAAGTTAACAAAATGCTTGCATTCAATTACTTTATTGTACTATATTTGCCTTTGTTAGAATTGTTTCGTTCACGCAACAATTTCAAGAAAAAAACGTATTAATACCTGAATACCACAAACTAAAGGAGGATCGCTATCGAAATAAATTTTACCCTTTTTTTATATTCATCAAAAAGGGAGGATTTATATGAATTCCAATTCCTTATCAGATCAAGAGTTGATCAAAGGTTATTTATCAGGTAATCATTCCAACTTAACAGTCATTATCGACCGACACCAAAAGCGTATTTTTGGATATATCTATATGATAGTCAAAGATAAATTTTTGGCAGATGACATTTTTCAAGATACCTTTGTAAAGGTGGTTAATAAACTACGCAGCGGGAAATATAATGAAGAAGGAAAATTCCTGCAATGGGTAATGCGTATTGCACACAACTTAATTATCGACCACTTCAGAAAAAGCAAACGTATACCAACGATTGAAAACTCCGACGAGTTTAATATTTTCGATACGATCAAGGTGTATGACAAGCCTTTTGAAGAATCCATCATTACAGAACAAACGCATGAAAAACTGCGTAAACTTATTGAGTTATTACCTGAAGAGCAACGTGAAGTGCTGAAGATGAGACACTACATGGAAATGAGTTTTAAGGATATCGCAGCACATTCCAATGTCAGCATCAATACTGCATTGGGAAGAATGAGGTATGCATTGATCAATCTGAGAAAAATGATTGAAGAGAAAAATTTAATACTGACTCAATAATTTTGTACAAAAAGACAATAAGAAAAAATAAAGTTCGTTCTTTAGGCATAAAAATCAACACCAGCAATCAGGACGCCTATGAACAAAACTTTTACCCTCTTTCACATTTTAAGTGATCCAACGTATAACATCACCGATGCCGAACTGGCACAATTAATAGATCACGAAATCAAAGATATCACTTGTAAACCCAATAATAGAGTGATACACTTCATTGAGCAATATTCAAGATCAAGTGAATTATTAAAAACAAGACAAATTGGCAAATTTTGCATCATTCAGAATTAGTTAATCATTAATTAATTTGAAGCCCTTTGTAGCGCTACATCGGCTCTTTACTGTTTTAATAATTGATCTATGATCTTCCTTACCTTTGCCAGATGAAACCTGCATTACTGAATATCGCTGTATGGCCACCGGTAGAGTATATGGCTGTTGTCCTATTTCATGGAGAAATCATACTGGAACGCCATGAACATTTCCAAAAACAATCATATCGTAATCGCTATATTATCTCAGGCCCAAACGGTTTACAGCCACTCACTGTGCCTGTTGATAAAAAAGGTATGCGCCATATCCTCATCGATCAATGCGGTATAACCTATCATGAAAACTGGCAACAGCTTCATTGGCGTTCTATTGCTACTGCCTACAACAACTCTCCTTACTATCTTTTCTTCAAAGACGAGCTCAGCTATCTATATCACCAACCCATCCCATCACTATGGGATTTTGCCATAAAGACCATCGCTACAGCCTCAAAGCTTCTCCGGCAAGAGGCCGGTTTTTCAGTAACAAAAGAATATAAACCGATACGTGATGATGTAATAGACTTACGTGCCCGGATGCATCCTAAAAAAGGTATTAAAGGATCAAATGCTTCGCTGGTAGCACAAACCAACCCTTACCCACAGGTTTTTTCTGATCGTTATGGTTTCATTGAAAACCTGAGTATCCTTGATCTGATATTCAATGAAGGGCCGGCAGGATTACAATGGCTAAAGAAATTGTATGAAAAAATTATTGTTACTTCTCCTTTTTTTCATCAGGATATTCAACCCTGAGGTGATAGATATTCATCAAACGCTTTTTAAAAATAGCTTTCACCTTACTGATCTCCCCCAAAGTAATAGCAGAGAAGCTGTACTGATTTTCGGCCAACTGTTTATCTATAAGGTTTTCAACCAGAGAATCTATCTGTTTTTTATCAGGTTGTTTCATACTTCTGGATGCAGCCTCCACAGCATCGGCCATCATAACCACTGCCGTCTCCTTTGAGAATGGTTCGGGGCCCGGATATCTGAACTCGCTCTCATCAATAGTATCCCCGGGATGATCCTCTTTATATTTAAGAAAGAAATAATCTGCTTTCTTTGTGCCATGATGTGTTTTAATAAAATCGATAATTTGTACAGGCAGTTTATGTTTTTTAGCCATACTGATACCTTTTGTTACATGATTTCGCAGAATGTTAACACTCTCTTTATAAGAGAGCTTATCATGAGGGTTGTTGCCTACTGTTTGATTTTCGGTGAAAAAGGCAGGGTTGTAGAGTTTCCCGATATCATGATATAAAGCACCGGCTCTGGTAAGTAATGCATTTCCACCAATATATCTTATCGCTTCCTCTGCTAAATTGGCAACCTGTATGGCATGCTGAAATGTGCCCGGTGCTTCATTGGCTAATCGACGTAACAACTTTGAGTTGGTATCGGCATACTCCAGTAAGCTGATGTCGGTTGTCATATTAAAACCCTTCTCGATAATAAAAATAAACGGATAAGCAAATAACGTTAATAGAGCACTACCCCCAAACATTGCCAGGTTAAGGCTATTAATCTCAGCAAGTGAACCATGTTGTATCAATGTAAAACCTATCATTAAAAATATATAGGTAAGAAAGATAAACAGTGAAGTCATAAAAAACTGACTGCGCTTTTGTAAGTCTCTCACACTCACAATAGTGATAATACCCGCAATGAGTTGAAAGAATACATACTCAAAACTATTGGGTACAAGAAAACCGATAAGAATAACTGTAATAATATGCACAAAAATAGCCATGCCGGTATCGAAGAATACCCGGATAATGATGGGTGCCAAACAAAGGGGCACAAGATAAATCCAGTCGACATGTGTCCTCACTGTTATAGCGGTTATGCCTACCATCAAAAGAATAATACAATTGATAAGTACAATTTTCTTGTACGAACGCCATACATCCTTTCTGAAGAAAATTAAAAAGAGCACCATGGCAAGGAGCGCTATTGTAACCAAAATAATCTGGCCTGCCAAAATACCGAAATAGTACGTTGACCCCTTGAGCTGATCCTCATACTCTGCTTTTAAACTGAGTAACACCTGATATTTCTCTCTGTCAACAATCTCTCCTTTGGTGATAATCCTTTCATCTTGCTGAATGAGGCCATTAACCGGCACTATCTCACTCAACCTGTCGATGAGGTCGTTGTCTGTCAGCACACTGTCGAAAAACAGATTATGCTGCAATGAACGATATATCGATCTGACAAACAGCGTGCTGTCAATTTCAGGGTTGTTTCTTAGCCTCTCAATAATCAGCTCCGGAATGTCACTCACTGTGACAATGCTGGTAAATGGTACCTCCCTGGCTATATTTCCATCGATGATGATCGCTTTTTCCGAT
>JAVVFR010000120.1:0-5776 GCA_032250595.1 Bacteroidales bacterium
CTAAAAAGATCAGTTTTAAGCGGCACATTGCGTTTTCCATCTGTAGTGATATCAATATTTGCTTCTGCCAGCAAAGAAAATTTCTCATTAAAATGAAATACGCGGCCAACACCGGCGATAAACCGTGGCAGTGTAATTTCAAGGGAGTTTTCAGGAATTTCATTACCGGTAATGGTGAACACATCAATCATATTGTCGGAGAGGTTATACGACCAGGCATTGAAGGTAGAGGTGATATCTCTGCCCACAAGGCCAAATACCCATTTGTTTTTCTGATAGCGAATGCCAATATCGAGCCCAAAGCCCCATGAATTGGCAAAACTGCCTACTTTTCTGTGTACAATTTTAGCATTGCCTCCTACTGTAAAACCTTCAATTTTAGTTTTTCTGGCATAAGAGAGGAGCAGTGCAAAATCTATAGCAGAGAATGATTTCACTTTATCATAATTGATATTGCCATCAGCATCAATCAGTTCTGAGGTATCGGGGATATCATCAACGGCAAACCGGATAAATGATAGTCCGGCAGTACTGGTATTATCCATTTGGGCAATAACACCACCGTAATCATATTTTGCAATACCTGCAAAATATTCGGCATGCATTAATGCAATCTGCATATTGGTAGGACTTTCGTTTATCCCGGCCGGATTCCAGTATGCTGCAGTAGCCCCTTTGGTTGATGCTACAACACTGTTTGCCATACCAAAAGCGCGGGCATCAATACCAATTGACAAAAACTCATTGCTGTATTTTGGTGCCTGGGCAAAGAGCGCCTGAAAAGCTATTGTTAGCAGTGCAGTAATTATTAATTTCTTCATCTTTTTGCAGTTATAGATATTTTTTGTCAATATCATTAACGGATTTTATATAAAGATATTTCATGGTTTCTTATCGTATAAGATACATTTTTCCCCACCCTTGTTGCACCCATATATCTGCGCCTGAACTCATTTTTTTGATTTTTTCACCGTTTAGGTCGGTGAGTAACCTGAAAAGATATACCCCGTTAGCGACCCTGTCGCCATATTGGTCGGTGCCATCCCATCCTCCACTCGTGATGTTGCGTCCGATATGTATTGGTCCCAGGTCATGCATATCGAGTTCCCGAATGACCTTTCCTGTGATAGTCATAATTTGAATTCTGAAATTTGTTGGTATTTCAGCACCTGTCAAGGTAAAAACAAAATGCGTTATGGTGGAGAAGGGGTTAGGCCAGTTCATCACTTCGGTAACAGAGGATTCGCTAATTACTCTAAAAGCAGTCTGATAAGCCATTTGTGAAGCGAGGTTGTTTGATTTGTCTCTGGCTTCAACGAGCAACATATACTCACCATCGATGCCGGTGAAGTCGGCATGAAAAACTATCTTACAACTATTTTTGTTGCCATCGGAAGGATAGAAGATCATTTGTTCCACACCGTTTTTCATGAAATAGACCGGAGTAAATTCGCCCGTAGAGGGATATTTGAGATATATTTTAAATAGTGCAGTGTCTTCGGGTTGATCCATATACTTAAAGATATTCTCATCACGTAACACAATTTCTATGACGGGCAGTGCTGAAACAATATCGCCATCAAGGATATGAATGCCGTCGAAAGTAACATCCAGTAGCGGATTCTCGTTATCTTCAGCGATAAAAAACACTTTTTCCGCCAGATTGTTGCTATGATTTTGTTCAATCTGGTCGTACACTCCTGTAGCGGGATTGACAGGATTAGTCTCTATCCATACGCTTCCGGTACCTGATGCGAGGTTGAGTGTTGGAAACTTCACCGGCCCAATGATCAGGGTATCATAGGCATAATGAGGGCGTAGCCTTTGGAATGAATTGTGTTGTAGCTTTCTTTTTCCGTCGTACACCCTGAACTGCACTAAAAGGCTGTCCATATTGTATTGACTGATATTTCTTGAAGCGATATGAAATAAAAGGGTGTCTCCTTGAAGGATCGTGTCGTTATAAAAATACCATGCTGTTGCAGGATCCAGGGCAGATTCCGGAACGCCATCATACATAACACGCCAATATTGCATTTGAGCAGGGGTTCTGAATGTATCGTCACTCATATATACTTTCAGTTGTAACGAAGGATAGATAGCAGCATCAATAATCTGATCCAACTGCAGGACATCGGTGGTGCTTTTTAAAATATTGTTTAATAACACCTCTTTTGAGCCGTCTGCTTTAACGCCGGTCACTTCCAGCCTAACCGAGTCAGTGTCCATAAAATCTGAGGGATGTACTTTTTGCTTCCAATGCAGTGATTTCCAGTGGGAAGCCGGGCCAACAGAGGTAGATTTTATATGGCCTACATTCCATCGTGTGGAAGCCTGGTAAGTAAGGTTGATGGTATCTGTCAGAGAAGTCTTTGCACGTTCTTTAACCCACTGTGGGTCACCAATGGCAGCGCCTTTTCGGCCAAAAATTATATAGGGTGTATTGTTTGGCAGTACACGGATAATGCTGCTGCCAATAGATTCAAAAGCGAGATTGAGGGGTTCAATAAACCCGGTAGCATTATGGTCTTTGATACTGTATGCGAGTACATAATTACCATTGGGAATGGTGTTTATGAAGTTTGTTAGGTAAGATTGCCATGTGGTATCATCAGTAGGGAATTCGAAGGCATTATAAGTAGTATATGGGCGTTGCAAATTGTTGACAGGCCCTGTCCATGCAGAGGTGTTATTAACAGTTTGCTGTGGCTCAAGAGCGATGGTGTCAAAAACCGCAACAACAAAGCCTCCGTTATAACCTTTGGCAATAATGCCGCTGTAAGTGTACAACTTTACAAAGTTTTTAGCAAAATAGTGTTCGTTAAGCGCAAGGTTCGGATAGATCCCTGTCTGTGCAGAGAAGGTTACATGCTCTTGATAAAAGTCATACTCTTTCAAAGCATTATTCTGAGTAATGTATTGATAACTGTTTTTGTTGAATTGATGAAAGGAGGATTGCCCCCAGCCAATTTCTCCGTCAATAAACTCGAACGAACTATATTTCCAGTCAAATGTTAGGTCAGGCGACATTGTGCTGTCTAAGCTTACTCGCCAATAGTATACAGTACTATCTGAATATAAGACAGTCGGTTTCCAGGAAATGATACCACCGGAAGACTCAACGGAATAGGTGTCATGGGGATTGGTAAACGCAGGATCAGTGTCGATCTGAAAGACATATCTCTTTTTTTCTGAAAGAGGGTTAGAAGTGGATGCGTAAAGAGCAAGTTCTTGGTTTCCGACAATAGCATATTCATATGGATAAACAGGGATTAAACCGGAAGACTTGATGAGAAACGAATAGCTGGCGCTGTTGTTTTGTTCATTTGATTCATTGATCTGATAAAAAGCGTCTACCTCTGCTTCAATAAAATTAAGCCCAATACCGCTGACTTTATCTACCGGATATGTAATAGAGAATGTATCGCAAAAAGCGGTCGATTGTTTCATCAAAAATGTATCAATAGCAATTCCGTCCGGGAAAGTTCTTTTAATCTTCAGCGCAAAAGTGTCTTGTAAAGCAATACCGGTATTATGACAGATAATATGAACAGAAAACGAGTCGATTTCATTTGAAATAGTAAATGGTGTTGTGTAAATATTGTTTGTAGAGATTTTGTAATCAGGGAGTGCTACATTTTGAATCACCAATGCCGGGTCGCCATGCAAAGAAAGTTGTTGCATAGTGGATATATAATTGGGAGTCTGCTGTTGAATAGCAATATGTCGAAGCCCGACACGTACTATCTCCCCTAAAGTTTTTCCATAATAGTTTTTGGATATGCCATAATAAATAGTGTCAATCATAATATTCAGTGCCGGGATAATGCTCCCCCCACTGGATCCCAGAAAGGCAATTGCCCCTTTTTCAGGAGTAAGAACAAACTCCTCACTCTTTGAAATGTTACTTGTAAGCGTATTTCCTGACATACAAGACAATGCTGTGACAAGGGGGTACCTGTTTTTGTTTAAATAGTTTTTCACTTCATCGGTGCTTATGTCAAAGCCGGCAGAAGTTGTGCCGTGACCATAAATGGTAATTAGTTTTACACCACCATTGATAAGGCCCTGCAATTTCTCAGAGGTGTTGATCTCAATAGGAGCTGTGGTCTTCTTTAAAAAGGTAGATACCTCTCCGCCAAAATAGGGACTCTCAATAATGTTTTCACACTTTTTTAGTTGATTTCTTATTATCGCCTGTTCCTGGAGGGTAGTGCCCCCGCCAAGATGTATTACTCTTTTTTGCCACATGCTGTTGCTGTGCTCCAGAGAGTCTTCATAGGCGATTACTTTATCAAGATAGATGTCGATATCATTGGTGTTTTGAGCAGCTAATCGACCAATAGTAATGTCAGGTATATATTGATTTTCTGAGATTTTATTGATTAAAAGATTGTCGCTTGGAGGATATCCCCATGATGGTATTAAAATCTTATTCTGCAAAGTGGGGTTTTTTCTTGTATTCAAATGATCATATCCTTTGCCAATAAGAAAAACATGTTTAGGATGAACATTGTTGTCATAGAGGTATCGCAGGAAATGCAAAATTGATAAAGGATTATATTTTATTCCGAAGGAAAATTGTTCGTAAAGCTCGTCGATGTATGCAATATATGGATTGTATAAGTTAGGATATCCGTTAAACTGGCGATAATCTTTATATTCTTGTACTTTATTATCTAATGATTTGTGTGTTATGATAAGGTAGTCGTACCTGTTTAATTGAAAATCACTGTAATAGTCAATAAATTGCCCGCCGCTGGTAATAGGGAGCAAGGCATTGACCATATTAATTTCAGACTCAGCAGTCAGATAACAATGTTTCTCAGCATCATTTCCGGGGAGGGTGTTGGGAACAAGAAACTGTGATGTTCCTGAGGAAGTTTGTGTAGCGATCCTTCTGTTGTTGGAAAGATCATATACAATAACGCCTCCTGATCCGTGATTAATATTATTGATAAGGAAATATGATTTGGTATATAGAGGGTCATCCGGGATGATCATATGGGTTTTTCCGGCATTTTGAATATCGGGGATATGTGGATATTTCAAAACTGCATATGCGATTGTATTGCGATCGACGCGGTTGGGTTCGTTTGACTTGTTTGTTGTCATGTCGTCAATCGCCTCAAAACTTATGGTGTTCGTTCCTGATGTGGAGAGACTGCTGATGCTGATGGTTGCAGTGTCTTTATAATGTCCGTACCCAAAGTAGAGGTCTTCAGTTAATGATACAGTGCTGTTTTTCAGGTAAGTTTTCACATGATGAGATACCACTCCCGGATAGCTAGGGTAGATAAATGAATAACGTGATCTGCCCTGTAAACAAAAATCAAAGGTAGCATTGGGCCCGAACTGGTAAATGCCCGGGGTGTTAAAAGTGATATCTCTTACAGCGGAAAGCCCTTGTCCTACACCAAACGCATTGCCAACCCAACCTTCTCCGGTAAGAAACTCAGAGTTGTCACTCATATCATAACCGTTTACAGAGCCATAGGAATAAATGTTTGCGGGTTCAATATATTGTTCTGCAAAAAAATAGCTTTTTGCCTGCCCGTAATTGGAGAAGTCTACTGCTGTTTCCAGGGAGAGTCGTTGGTTGTTTATGGTATTGGAAATCGACAAAAAATAGTATGCTGTATCGGTGAACATACTATAGTCGCGATTGAATTGCAAGGCTCCATCCGGATATAACAGCGAATCTATTGAAGCATTGTTTTTTTTACAGAATAACTCAATATAATCATTGGCATCAAAAATGCCATCCTGCTCTCCA
>JAVVFR010000121.1:0-5736 GCA_032250595.1 Bacteroidales bacterium
GGGTTGTTGCATACTCTTATCCAGGATTTTTTGATGATAATCGGCCCGTTCAACATTGGGCAGGTTTTCTGAATAAATATCGACAAGCCATACTCGTGCTTTTCTTATACCGGGAGCCATTTTTAAGCAAATCTCAAAAGCTTGTGCTGACTCTTCGTAGCGTTTTAACCGAAACAATGCTTCACCCAAATGGAAATGAGCCAATGGAAAATGATAAATAATCCCAATAGCACTCAGTGCATAATCAACAGCCTCCTCATATTTCCCCAGTCTTAACATAGCAATAGCAAGGCCATGATAAGCAACAGCAGCATTTTCATCAATCTGCAGTGCTTTTGTAAAAGCATCAATAGCTTCATGATAACTCTTTGTTCGAAGATATACTTTCCCTATTTCGCAATGCAGTACCGGAAGTTTTGGATTGGTATTTTCAGCAAGTTTCAACGCTTCTAATGCCTTCTCCGACTCTCCTTTATGCAACAAAACCACTCCTTCAAGCATATATAACGCCGGATGTATCAACTTCTCCTTTTTATCCTTCTGTTCGTCAATAACAAATTGTTTCAAAGCCTGTATGATATCGTCTGCTTTATCAAACTCTTTTAGCTCAATATGATACTGAATAAGATCCATCTTATAACGAAAATCATCATGATCATTTTCAAATAGCTCTTCCAGCAACTTTTTGGCATTAATAAAATCACGTTTTTCAGCATACACTTTAGAGAGGTTATATTTTGCCTCCCTACTGCTTTTTTCCATAGCAGCCTTATGATCATCACCGGGATCTTCTATATATCCCAGTTCAATCAGCTGCTGTAAGGCTTCTGCGACCGCATGCGTGTCTTCAATTTCAGAAGGGTCATGCATTCCGCAGTCACCATCAATATCTTCCCATGAATCAATATATTCCGGCACTACCTGCTCATCAAAGATATTCACCAGCGGTTTCCCATCCATATCTTTACCGACAGGTAAATTGAACAATGTTAAGAGTGTTGGTGTAATATCAAGCAAAGTAGCACCAAAAACCCTACTGTCTTTTTTAATCCCCGGTCCACAAGCACAAAATATCCCAAGCGGATTGTGTTCCAGTGCCGGAGCGGCAGCGAATTTTGGCAAAGTTCTTATCCTAAGATGATCGGCATGAAATCCATGATCAGAGATAATGATTATGGTAGTATCTTCCCCGGCTAATTGAATCATTCTTTCAAGCATCATATCCTGAAATATATATCCCCCGGCAACAACATCTTTATACTTTTCGAAAAGCTCCTCTGGAATATGCTTCATTTTAGGAGGATGGTATTTCATAAATCCATGACAGAAATGGTCGATGGCATCAAAATAAACAGCCATAAAATCCCACTCTGTATTTCTCATCGCCCAGGTAGCCGCTGCCTGTATTGATGCAGCTTCTGCTATAACTTTTGCAACACCAACAAGGCTTGTATCTTTATCCTGATCTATTTTGTCAATATGATGAACAAATGGGTGGATATGTGCCGTGGTAAGTTCGCCGGGATGTACTCTCAGCGCTTCAATTTCTTTCCGTAACGATTCGGGATGCACCGCTTTTTTTGGCATCGGCCATGGCTCATTGTATGCTTTTCCAGCTTTATGGAAAAAATTAGAGATATACAAACCATTGATCGGTTCAGCAGGATGACTAGGCCACCAGCTGATAACATTTGACCTGAATCCCTTTTGCTGCAAAATATTCCATATGGCTTTCACCTTCCTTGATGTCACATTTACAGGCCTGACACTATTGTGTTTGGTGTCGGGTTCATAAAACCCAAGTATACCGTGTTTATCAGCACGCATTCCTGTGGCTATTGATGTCCATAACATCGGAGACAAGGGAGGAGATAGTGTGGCCATATTTCCAATCACTCCGCGATTTACAATGCTTTCAAGTGCCGGCATCTTCCCGGCATCAAGTAATGGACTTATCACTTTCCAATCAGCCGCATCCCAGCCTATTAGCAATACTTTTCTTTTTGTCATTTAGCCTCTTTGTTTCTTGTTCTGAACATCATTAGCACTCTCTTGCTTTCTGACTTTCCGCCAGGCTTTTAATCCAACATCACCTAAAGCCAGTAAACCAATAGACCCTTCAACAGGGATCTGAAAAGATTCCGGATTCGCTTTCTTTGTCTTTTTCTCTTTCATATGAAAATTATTATCCTGAATTTTATCATAATATTTTTTAAGCAATGCAAAAAAATAAAAAAATCTTAAAAAACCTAATCCATTTTAGGGGTTAAAGTTAATCATTTTCTCTATAATCAATCATTTTAGTGTTTAGTTAATCCATACATAATTTTTTTCATAAATTTTTTTTAATTCTTATTTAAGAATATTATCTTTAAGCCGAAAAAAAATCTAACATATTTAAAATATCCTGTACAGAATATCATAATAATTGTCTGTTATTTGATTTCTGTTCTGGCTTTGTAAAATCTAAACCTCTTAATCATGAAAAAAGCATTCTTTACCCTATTGTTAATCGCAACATTTTCCTTAACCTGTACAGCACAATATTATTACATACCACCATTAATAAATCCTCCGGGCAATCCGGGTAATTTAAACAATGATCTTGAAGAACCATATGACAATGGACTTCCTTCAAGCTGGAATATTATCGATCCACAAAGCGCTGCACCTACATGGACAGCCGTACAAACCCTGCCTTTCACTTTTGTTTTCAACGGAAATTCTTTTAACCAGTATAAGGTATCAAATACCGGTATTGTAACCTTCACTACCACAGCAACCTCAGTACCTGGCTCATCCAACACCATCATCCCTGACCCCTCTATTCCCAATAATTCCATAATGATATGGGGTATATCCTATACCGGTGGGCCGTGTAACGACAGGATTGTAACAAAAACTTTCGGCACCCCGGGTAACAGACAACATTGGATTCAGTTCAACACTTATAACATACCTACCGGTGGTGGGTATTGTTACACATATTCAAGTATTGTACTTGAAGAGAATACCAATCACATTCATATCGTTGACCAACGGTGCAGTAACAAGTACTCATGTAAACCAACCGTAACGGTTGGAGTTCAAATAAACGGGTCGTCTGCTGTTATGGCCAGCGGCTCTCCTAACTTAGGCTCCTATGCAGGTACCAGCAAGACTACCGTTGATAATCGATACTATACTTTCATTCAAGGAGCAGCACCCACACGCGATTTATCAGTTTCATGGTTACAACTTACTCCCTTTGTAATATTAAATACGGCTCCCTTTGATATCAAAGGGAAATGTCAAAACTACACCGGTACTGCTGTTACATCATACGACATAAACTATCAGGTTGATAACGGCCCGGTTCAAACAGCACATATGACAGGTGCTGCATATAACATTGACCCTTATGGAGAGGAGTGGTTTATCCATGATAGTGCATGGACTCCTAATTCTGTCGGAATTTATAACATGAAAATATGGGCCGATAACATCAACGGAGGCAATGACCAGAATAATGCTAACGACACGATGGAAAAGGTTATCGAAGTATCAACAGCCTTTATCCCTAAGCTCACTCTTTTTGAAGAGTTTACATCATCAACAAACCCTGCATGTGCTCCTGCAAACAGTAATCTGAAATCTACCCTTGACTATAAACAAGGGAATTACACTCTTATCAAATACCCAATGGATTATCCGGGCACCGGCGATCCCTATCATTCCATAGAGTGTGATGCCCGTAAAGCATACTATGGCGTTGACTCTCTGCCGGACATGATCGTCAACGGCACCCAAATCGTTGACCCCCTTTATATCGACACTTTTCAGTTTAACAGTTTATGGGATAAAGCCTATATGACATTTTCACCCACACATACAATTGTGGGGAATAAAGTGTCAGTATCTGCTTCCATCCTGCCCTTTCAAAACTTTAATCAATCCACCCTTGTTGTTAGATTTGCTTTAGTTGAAACACAAACAACAGGCAATGTAGGAACCAATGGAGAAACTGTTTTTTATAACACTTTCCATAAATTTATTGGGGGAGATGCCGGTGTTTCTCTTGGACCATTGCAACAGGCTGTTTTTGTAACCAAAAGCAGAAATTATACATTTCCTGCTTCCAATAACATTGAAAACTGGAACAATCTAAAAATAGTGGTTTTTGTACAGGATGAAGCAACAGGCGAGGTGCTTCAAACGGCTTACTCAACAAAACAGAGTAGTATTGATGACAAATCAGATTACCGTTCAATAATAAGTATTGTACCTAATCCTACAAACGGGCTCACTACTTTGCACTATTTTATGGAGGCCACAGGGCCTGTTACCATAAATATATTTAACAGCTATGGCCGGATAGTAAAGCAATTGTCGTATACATCAAAAAATCAGGGCTTAGCAAGTGAAGTTATTGATGTTTCCAATTTATCTTCCGGATTATATATTATTACATTACAAAATAACAATATTATTAATACAGCTAAATTGCAGATTAATTAAACATCTATATCCTTGCATATATTATGATTTTTTTTTAATCTTTGCGCCTACATCAAAAACACATTAATATGAAAAAACTATTAGCAGTGCTACTTATAGCATTTGTTTATACTGGCGTTAATGCTCAGTATTATTACAATCCGCAAATCAATGCCGGAGAGAATCCCGGCGGGATAAACACGGACAGTGAATTTCCTAACGGCGGTGGGTTGGATGCAAGCTGGAGTTTGATCCTTGCCACTCAAACAACCCCTACCTGGTCATCACAACAAACGATCCCTTTTGCCTTTGAGTTTAATGGGGATACTGTAAGTTCCTATTATGTATCCACTTCAGGAGTTCTTACATTTTCATCAAATCCCGGTAATGCCCCCGGCTATCAGAACAGCAATTTACCGGAGGTATCTATCCCCGACAGTTCAATATGCGTATGGGGTCTTGAACCTATTGGCGCTAACGACGACATTATGAGTAAAACTTTTGGGTCAGCTCCTAATCGTCAACATTGGGTTTTCTTTACTTCTTACGGTCATTATGGTGCAGGATCCACCGCATGGACATATTGGTCTATTGTGCTGGAAGAAACTACAAACAATATCTATATCGTTGACCAACGAACAGGTAATACTACTACAGCTTTAACACTGGGTATTCAGATTGACTTCAGCACTTACCTGGAAGTCGCCGGATCGCCTAATATCGCCAATAATGCCGGCACTGATGAAACTCCAAACGATAATAGTTATTATGAGTTTTTCCCCGGCACCAGGCCTCCTATAGACCTTGGAGTTACAGAATTCCAAATGGCTCCGTTCCTTGATAATAATAATGCACCCTTTGCTATTGATGGGAAAATCATCAATTTCGGTGCAGATACAGTTACACAGTTTACCCTTTCCTATCAAGTGAATAATGACCCTCCGGTAAGTGCTAATATCACAGGTGTTTCAATCCCAACAAATGGAAGTTATAACTTCTCCCATCCAACACCTTGGGCACCGGCCACCTCCGGCAACTACACTATTAAATTATATTCATCATTACCAAACAATCTTCCGGATACTATAAACTATAATGATACCTTGCTTTCCTCAACAACAGTGTTGGATACGTTGATCAATAAAAAGGTAGTGTTGGAAGAAGGCACAGGAGCATGGTGCGGTTATTGCCCTGATGGCGCAGTGGTGGTTGAAAATATTCTGGCCTCCAATAATAATGTTATAGCTGTTGCCATACACA